>NZ_JBEFAK010000070.1:0-38451 GCF_040137845.1 Nonomuraea sp. B19D2
TGGCGCGGGGGGGGGGGGGGGGGGGGGGGCGGGGGGGGGTGGGGCGGAGGCCGAGGGGGTGGTCGCCGGGGGTGCGGGTGGTGAAGCCGTCGGCGACGCACTCGCCCAGGACAGCGATCATCGAGCCTGCCTTTCAGGCAAGTTGCCGATTTGTTACGGCATGGGGGCATTGACGTTTCTCGGATCGGAGTCCATCATCGCAGCACAGCGGATGTCAACGTTGACATATGTCAACGATGACATCGGGTCCCCCCTGATAGGAACCGCTCATGAATGCAAAGCTCTCGGCCGGACTCCTGGCCGCCGCACTTCTCATCACCGGTTGCGGCGGCGGCAACGGAGGCAGTGGCCAGAACGGGTCGTCCACCCCCAAGGTCGGCCTCATCACCAAGACCGAGACCAACCCGTTCTTCGTCAAGATGAAGGAGGGCGCGCAGAAGGCAGCCCAGGCCAACGGCATGGAGCTGATGAGCGCCGCCGGCAAGTTCGACGGCGACAACGCCTCCCAGATCACGGCCGTCGAGAACATGGTCGCCGCCGGCGTGAAGGGCATCCTCATCACTCCGAGCGACACCAAGGCCATCGTCCCCGCGATCAAGAAGGCCCGTGACGCGGGCGTGCTCGTCATCGCCCTCGACACCCCGACGGACCCGCAGGACGCCACGGACGCGCTGTTCGCCACCGACAACCTCAAGGCCGGCGAGCTGATCGGCCAGTACGCCAAGGCCGCCATGGCCGGCAAGCCCGCCAAGATCGCCACCCTGGACCTCGCCCCCGGCGTCACGGTCGGCCAGCTCAGGCACGACGGCTTCCTGAAGGGCTTCGGGATCAAGGAGGGCGACCCGTCCGTCGTCTGCTCCCAGGACACGAGGGGAGACCAGGCCAAGGGCCAGACCGCCATGGAGAACTGCCTGCAGAAGGCCCCCGACATCAACGTCGTCTACACGATCAACGAGCCCGCCGCGCTGGGCGCGTACACGGCGCTGAAGGCCAAGGGCCGCGAGAAGGACGTGCTGATCGTCTCCGTGGACGGCGGCTGCACGGGCGTCAAGGCCGTGCAGTCCGGTCAGATCGCCGCCACGAGCCAGCAGTACCCGCTCAAGATGGCCGAGGACGGCGTCAAGGCGGTGTCCGAGTTCGCCAAGAGCGGCAAGAAGGTCTCCGGCTACACCGACACCGGCGTCACGCTGATCACCGACAAGTCCGTCTCCGGCGTCGAGGCCAAGGACACGGCCTTCGGCCTGGCGAACTGCTGGGGCTGACATGGCAGTGATGGAAGCGACGCTGCCGCGCCGGCTGATCACCACACCCGTCGCGGGCCCGCTGGCCGCACTGCTGCTGGCCTGCCTGTTCTTCGGGCTCAAGACCGACCAGTTCTTCACCGGCCCGAACTTCTCGCTGATCATCCAGCAGGTCATGGTGGTCGGCACGCTGGCCATCGGGCAGACCCTGATCATCCTCACCGCGGGCATCGACCTGTCGAACGGCGCGATCATGGCGTTCGGCGGCATCGTGATGACCAAGCTGGCCGTGGACAGTGGCCTGCCGCCGCTGCTGGCGCTCGCCGCCGGGCTCGCGATCTGCTCGGGGTTCGGGCTGGTCAACGGGTTGCTGGTGACTCGGATCTCGTTGCCGCCGTTCATCGTGACGCTCGGCATGCTGAACGTGGTCTTCGCCCTGACCCACATCTACTCCAACGAGCAGACGGTCACGGACCTGCCGCCGCTGCTGACGTTCCTGGGGCAGACGTTCCAGGTCGGGCAGACGAACGTCACCTACGGCTCGCTGCTGACGATCCTGCTGTTCCTGCTGTTCGCGTACCTGCTGGGCTCCACGGCGTGGGGCAGGCACGTGTACGCGCTCGGCAACAGCCCCGAGGTGGCCCGCCTGACCGGCATCAGGACGCGCCGCCTGACCGTCGGCGTCTACACCCTGGCCGGCTTCGTGTACGGCATCGCCGCCCTGCTCCTGGTCTCGCGTACCGGAGTGGGCGACCCGCAGGCCGGCCAGACCGACAACCTGGACAGCATCACCGCGGTCGTGCTCGGCGGCACGAGCCTGTTCGGCGGGCGCGGCCTGGTGATCGGCACGCTGGTCGGGGCGCTCATCGTGGGGGTGTTCCGCAACGGCCTGCAGCTGATGGGCGTACCGTCGATCTACCAGACGCTCATCACCGGCATCCTGGTGATCCTCGCCGTCGCCGTCGACCAGATCTCGCGCAGGAGGAACCGATGACGACCCCCGTCCTCCAGGCCCGCGGCCTGATCAAGAAGTACGGCCACGTCACGGCCCTCGACGGCGCCGACTTCGACCTGATGCCCGGCGAGGTGCTCGCCGTCATCGGCGACAACGGCGCCGGCAAGACCAGCCTCATCAAGGCGCTGACCGGCGCGCTCCAGCCCGACTCCGGCGAGATCCTGCTCGACGGCGAGCCGGTACGGCTCCGGTCCCCGATCGACGCCCGCAGGCACGGCATCGAGACCGTCTACCAGGACCTCGCGGTCGCGGCCTCGCTGGACATCGCCACGAACATGTTCCTCGGCCGCGAGCTGCGCAAGCCCGGCATCCTCGGCAGCGTCTTCCGGCTGCTCGACAAGAAGCGCATGCGCGAGGAGTCGGCCAGGCACATGGCCGACCTCAAGATCGGGCTGCGCTCGCTCACCCAGCCGGTCGAGTCGCTGTCCGGCGGCCAGCGGCAGGGCGTGGCCGTGGCCAGGGCGGTGGCGTGGGCCACGCACGTCGTGGTCATGGACGAGCCCACGGCCGCGCTCGGCGTCAAGGAGTCCGGCCAGGTGCTCGACATGATCAAGCGGGTCCGCGACCAGGGCACGCCGGTGGTCCTGATCAGCCACAACATGCCGCACGTGTTCGAGATCGCCGACCGCATCCACGTCCAGCGCCTCGGCCGCCGGGTCGCCCAGATCAAGCCGGGCGACCACAGCATGGCCGAGGTGGTGGCCATCATGACCGGCGCGCTCCAGGTCTCCGAGGGCAAGGCGGTAGTGGCGGATCAGGGTGCGGCGGAGGCGATCGGGTTGTCCTGATGAGCGGCCACTAACATGGGCGCAATGCGGCGTCCGACGATGACAGATGTGGCGCGTGAGGTGGGCGTCACGGCGAAGACCGTCTCGCGGGTGCTCAACGACGACGGCCCGGTCGCCGTCGAGACCCGCGAGCGCGTCATGGCCGCCGTCAGGAAGCTGGGCTACCAGCCCAACCTGATGGCCCGCAACATGCGGGTCGGCGCGCGCGACGCCGCGATCGGCCTGGTCATCCCCGAGATGGGAAACCCGTTCTTCGGCACGGTCGCGGGCGGCATCGAGAGCGCCGTCCGCGCCCGCGGGCTCACCCTCATCGTCGGCAACTCCAGCGAGACGGCGGACCTGGAGCAGTCGCTGATAGCGACGTTCCTGGCCCGCAGGGTGAGCGCTCTCATGGTCGTCCCCTCGGCCGCCGGCGACCACCGCCACCTGCGCAACGAGCGCGTGGCCGGCCTGCCGATCGTCTTCCTCGACCGCCCGGCCGTCGGCCTGACCGCCGACAGCGTGGTCAGCGCCAACCGGGAGGGCGCCAGGGCCGGCGTCGCCCACCTGATCGCGCACGGTCACCGCAGGATCGGCTTCGTCGGCGACGTGCCCGCCACCCTCTACACCCGCCGCGAGCGGTTCCAGGGCTACCGCGACGCCCTCGAGGCTGCGGGCCTGCCGTTCGAGCGGTCCCTGGTGGAGACGGGCCACGACCAGGAGGCCGCGACCCAGGCCACGATGCGTCTGTTAGCGCTAACCAATCCGCCGACGGCGCTGTTCGCGGGCAACAACCTCGCCTCCACAGGCGCGGTGGTGGCGCTGTCGCGGGCCCGCCGCAAGGACGTGGCGCTGGTGGGCTTCGACGACCTGCCCCTGGCCGAGTGCCTGGACCCGCCGCTGACGGTCGTGGCCCAGGATCCGGCGCGGATGGGGGCCGCGGCGGCGGAGCTGGTGCTGTCGCGGCTGGACGGTGACCGGTCGAAGGCGCGCAGGATGCTGGTGCCCACCCGGCTGATGGTCCGGGGCTCGGGCGAGCTGCCCGCGCCCCGGTGAGCCCGCCGGCCGGATTCAGCGCGGGTAGGCGCCGCCGTCGAGGTTGAGGACCTGGCTGGTGAGATAGCCGTTGCGCAGGACGGCCAGGGCCAGGTCGGCGACCTCCTCCGGGCGGCCGAACCGGCCGACCGGCAGGACGTGCGGGTCGGCCGTGGCCGGCAGCATGGCCGTGTCCTGGATGAGCGCGGGCGCCAGGGCGTTGACCGTCACGCCGCGCGAGGCGACATGCGAGGCCAGGAAGTGCAGCATGCCGTGCAGGCCGGCCTTGGAGGCCGCGTAGTGCGGGCCGACGATGCCCCCGGTGAAGGCCGCGATCGACGACATGAACAGCACCCGCCCGAACCCGCGCTGCGCCATCCCCGGCAGCGCCCGCTGCGCCAGCAGGAACGGAGCCCGCAGGTTGACGGCGATCGTGCGGTCCCACGTCACCGCGTCCACCGCGGTGTAGTCCTGCTGGATGGCGTAGCCGGCGTTGGAGATCAGCACGTCGACGGGGCCGAGCGCGTCGGCCGCGGCGCGGAGCAGGGCGGCGGGCACCTGGGGGTCGGCCAGGTCGCCGGGGAGCGCGATCGCGTCCACCCCGGCCTCCCGCGCCTGCGCCACGAGGTCGTCGGCGTGTCCGGAGCGGGTGCCGTACGTGAACGCCGTCCTGACTCCCTCGGCGATGAGCCGGCGTCCGATGGCCTGCCCGATGCCGCCTGACGCGCCGGTCAGCAGGGCCACGCGCCCGTTGAGATCGGTCATGGTCATCTATCTTCCACGTGACGGGCGCGTCGAGGGGAGGTTGGAAAGGGGCGTTTCCGTACGTCTTTCACCGAACACCTACAGCGTGGAGGCCTCGTCCTTCAGGGCGGGGAGGAAACGGGGAACCTCATCCAGCGTTCTGCTTACGCATGACAACGTCTGCTGTTAAATGATCGGCGTGAGGACGGCGTACAAGTGTCGGGCCTACCCGACCCCGCAGCAGGCGGCGGTGCTGAACCGCACCTTCGGCTGCGTACGCCTGGTATGGAACAAGACCCTCGCCGAGCGGCACCGCGCCTTCCACGTCGAGGGCCGGCGGACCTCCTACAAGGAGACCGACGCCGCGTTGACCGAGTGGAAGAGGACCGAGAACCTGGCGTTCCTGTCCGAGGTGTCCTCGGTTCCGTTGCAGCAGACCCTGCGCCACCAGCACACGGCATTCGCGAACTTCTTCGCCGGGCGAGCCCGCTACCCGCGGTTCAAGAACCGCAACTCCCGGCAGTCCGCGCACTACACCCGCTCGGCGTTCCGGATGCGGGACGGGAAGCTGACACTCGCCAAGACCGACTCTCCGCTGGAGTTCGTCTGGTCCTTCAGCGACATCGACGTGACCACGCTGAACCCGACCATGGTGGTGATCTCCCGCGACCCGGACGGCCGCTGGTACGTGACCTTCGCCGTCGATGCCGACACCCCCGACCCGGTCAAGCCAGCCGGGCACGAGATCGGCGTGGACCTCGGCGTGAAAGACTTCGCCGTGACCTCGGACGGCCAGCGGATCGCCAACCCGAAGCACCTGGCGCGAAAGGCCCGCAACCTGGCCCGCTACCAGCGGCGCATGGCCCGAAAACAACGCGGCAGCAACAACCGCAGGAAGCTCAAAGCCAAGATCGCCCGCGCGCACCGCAAGGTCCGCAACGCCCGCGCCGACTTCCTGCACCGCCTCAGCACCAACCTCGTCCGCCAGGCCGACCTCATCGCGATCGAAGACCTCAACGTCGCCGGTATGGTCAAGAACCGTTGCCTGGCCAAGGCGATCTCCGACTGCGGGTGGGGCGAGTTCCGCCGCCAACTGGAGTACAAGTGCGAACGGTACGGCCGCCACCTGGTGGTGGTCGACCGTTGGTATCCCAGCTCCAAGACCTGCTCGAACTGCGGGCACCTGCTCGCCGAGCTGAGCCTTTCCACCAGGGCATGGACGTGCCCCGCCTGCCGCACCCGGCACGACCGGGACATCAACGCGGCCAAGAACATCCTTGCGGCTGGTCGAGCCGTAGCCAGGGACAACCCTGGCGATGCCTGTGGAGCTGATGTCAGCCGGCAAGGGTCCTCCCTTCCGCAGTCGGCTGTGAAACAGGAAACCCCGCCCGTGAGGGCTGGAGTCCCCCTCCTTTAGGAAGGGGAGAAAGTCAATGTGTGCTCACGCGTAACTCGCGGTCCACCTGGGTGGTCTACGTTGCGCGCATGACCATGCGCAGGTTACTCGCGAGCGTCCTGGCCGGTGTCGTCGCCGGCGGTACGGTCGCCGTTGTGCTGACCCAGACCACCCCCGCCACGGCAGAACGCCGCGGCCACGCTCCCATCGTGATCGGCCACCGGGGCGCGAGCGCCCACCGGCCCGAGCACACCCTCCTGTCGTACGAGGCCGCCATCGCGATGGGCGCCGACTACATCGAGCCCGACCTCGTCTCCACCAAGGACCACGTGCTGGTCGCCAGGCACGAGAACGAGATCTCCGGCACGACCGACGTGGCCGCGCGCCCCGAGTTCGCCGGCCGGCGGACCACGAAGACCGTGGACGGGCGGGCGGTCACCGGCTGGTTCACCGAGGACTTCACGCTGGCCGAGCTGAAGACGCTGCGCGCCAAGGAGCGCGTGCCGGACCTGCGGCCGGACAACACGGCCTTCGACGGGCTGGCGGAGGTCCCGACGTTCGAGGAGGTCGTGCAGCTCGCGCTGGAGCACGGCGTCGGCGTCTACCCCGAGACCAAGCACCCGACGTACTTCGACTCCATCGGCCTGTCGCTGGAGGAGCCGCTGCTGGACGTGCTGAACCGCTATCGCGTGCGCAAGGCGTACATCCAGTCCTTCGAGACCGCGAACCTGCGCGACCTGCGCTCCAAGACGAGGCTGCCGCTGATCCAGCTGATCACGTTCGGCGGCGCGCCGTACGACTGGGTCGCCTCCGGGAGCACCCGGACCTACGACGACATGGTGACGCCGGACGGGCTGCGCGAGGTCGCGGCTTACGCGAACGGGATCGGGGTGGACACGCGGCGCGTGGTGCCCCAGGACGCCTCCGGCAAGACCGTCGAGCCCACCACGCTGGTCGCCGACGCGCACCGGCGGCGGCTCGCCGTGCACGTGTGGACGGTACGGAACGAGAACTCGATGCTCCCCGCGGACTACCGGCTGGGCAACCCGGCCAGTCCCGTCTACGCACGGGCCACCGGAAACGTGATGGGGTGGCTGTCGAGGCTGGTCGAGCTGGGGATCGACGGGGCCTTCTGCGACGATCCGGCCATGGGCCGGGCCGTGGTGACCGGACGGTCGGCGTAGGGACGTCGAGACCTCGGCCGCCGCGCCCTTGAGCGCGGCGCGGCGACCGAGGTTCCCTGGCCCTATTCCCCACCGGATCGGTAGGTACATAGGTACATTGGTCCGGTGACCAACGACCAGCATGGCCTGGCGGTGACCGGGGCCGGCGCCGCCGCAGTACGGCACTACGACCGGGCGATCGACGAACTGCTGCACTTCCGGGCGGAGGTCGACGCCGAGACCGGTGCGGCGCTGGCCGAGTCGCCGGACTTCCCGATGGGCAACGTCCTGGCGGCGTACCTGGGGCTGCTCACCACCGAGGTGGCGGACGCGCGGGCGGCGCGGGCGCGCTTCTCCGCGTTCCGCCGCAGGACCGACGAGGCGTCGCTGCTGCCACGCGAGCGCGCGCACGTGGCGGCCGTGCAGGCGCTGCTCGACGGCGACTGGCTGACGTGCGGGCGGCTCCTCGGCGAGATCACCGTGGAGCACCCGCGCGACGCGCTGGCGCTGGCCGCCGGGCACCAGGTCGACTTCTTCACCGGCGACGCGCGCTCGCTGCGCGACAGGATCGGCGGTGCCCTGAACGCCTGGCGGGAAGATGACCGGCATTTCGGTCATGTTCTGGGGATGTACGCCTTTGGCCTCGAGGAGGCGGGACACTACGACAGGTCGGAGGAGGTCGGCCTGCGCGCGGTCGAGCTGAACCCGCGCGACGTGTGGGGCATCCACGCGGTGGTGCACACGTACGAGATGCAGGGCCGGTTCGGGGACGGCGTGCGTTACCTCGACGCGCGGCTCCCGGACTGGTCGACCGGCACGTTCTTCAACATCCACACTTGGTGGCACTACTGCCTCTACGCGCTGGAGTCGGGCGACGAGGCGCGGGTGCTGTCGATCTACGACTCGGTGCTCGCCGGCGGCGAGTCCTGCATGGAGCTGCTGGACGCCGCCGCCCTGCTCTGGCGCCTCCACCTGGAGGGCTCCGGCCGGCCGGAGCTCGACGGGCGCTGGCGCGCGCTGGCCGACGCGTGGCCGGTCAGGGTGGGTGAGCCGTTCTACGCGTTCAACGACATGCACGCGGTCATGTCGTACGTGGGCGCCGGGCGGATCGGGGAGGCGGAGAAGCTGATCGCCACGCGGGAGGCGTACGTGCTGGAGCCGCGTCCCGGCGTCACCAACCAGGACATGACCCTCCGGGTGGGCCTGCCGGTGTGCCGTTCCCTGATGGCCTTCGGCAAGGGCGACTACGACGCGGTGGTGGATGCGCTGTACCCGATCCGGCACCGGGTCAACGAGTTCGGCGGCAGCCACGCGCAGCGGGACGCCGTGCAGAAGACCCTGCTGGAGGCGGCCCTGCGGGCGGGGCGGCGCGACGTGGCACGGGTCCTGGTGAGCGAGCGCGTCAACGTGCGCCCGTGCAGCCCGTACAACTGGCTCAAGCAGGCGGCCCTCGCCGAGACCCTGGGCGACCGGGGCGCGGCGGCGGCCGCGCGGCTGCGCGCCGGTGAGCTGGCCCGCCAGGGCGGCCCAATGCAGGGACAGGTGCAGGGGCAGGTGTAGGAGGCGGAACTGTCGGGGCCTACGGGTAGTGTTTCGGCCCATGGATCGGCAACTCACCCTCATGGTCGTACACGCCCACCCCGACGACGAGTGCCTCAGCACCGGCGGCATCCTGGCCCGCTATACCGACGAGGGCGTCCGCACGGTCCTCGTCACCTGCACCAACGGCGAGCAGGGCGACGACCAGGGCGGCGTGAAGCCGGGCGAGGCGGGCCACGATGACGCGGCGGTGGCCGAGCGGCGGCTGGCCGAGCTCCGCGAGTCCGTGGCCCACCTGGGCATCGACCACCTGGAGCTGCTCGGCTACCGCGACTCCGGCATGCAGGGCTGGGACGCCAACGCCCACCCCGACGCGTTCGCCAACGTGCCCGTCGAGACGGCCGCCGCCAGGCTGGCCGCGCTGATGGAGCACTACCGGCCCCAGGTCGTGGTCACCTACGACGAGACGGGCGGCGGCGGTTACGGCCATCCCGACCACGTCCAGACCCACCGCATCACGGTGGCGGCCACCGAGTCGACCGGCATTCCCGACAAGCTCTACTACACGGCCATTCCCCGTTCCGCCATCAAGCGGATGTTCGAGCTGATGCGCGACAGCGGGATCGACCTCGGCGGCTTCGAGCCGTCCGACGACTTCGGCACGCCTGACGAGCGCGTCACCAGCCTCGTCGACGTCGCGCCTTTCGTCGAGCGCAAGCTCAAGGCGCTCAGGGCGCACGAAAGCCAGGGGGAGAACATCTTCCTGCTCCGCATGCCCGAGGAGGCGCAGCAGCAGGCGTTCGCGCACGAGGCGTTCGAACGGAAGCTGTGCAAGGTGGACGCGCCCGACCACGAGGAGGACCTGTTCGCGGGCCTGCGTGACAGCTAGCTCCGCAGATCTCGCTCCAGATGGTCACCGAGCTCGGCGCCGCCCTCGAACGGGCGGCCGCCGGCTCGGCGGCGATGGTGCGCGGCGGCTGACCTCATCCGGTCAGGTAAGTATGAGCGCCATTGCTCATCGTCTACGCTCCTCCTACATTCGCTGCGACGGCGCCGCGTCAGCGGAGGCAGGAGAGTTGCCGTGATCGCACCCTTGCTGGCCAGATTCCCCAAGCTGCGCACCAGAGCCGACTCGTCGCCGGTGATTCCGCAGGACCAGCGAGACGCCTGTCCAGGGCTGGCCGACGATTTCGAGGTGATCGACCGGGAGCTCACGCCGTCCTTTGCCGAATACGACAGCACGGCGTTGCGTGAGCAGAATCGTCACCGCAGGCAACAGGTTCTCATCCTGTTCGGCTCCGCCCTGCTGACCGGCCTCGGCGGTCTTCAGGCGGTGTTCCCGGGGCAACGGTGGCCCACCATCCTCCTGGCGGTCATCGGGGTGGCATTGGCCGCCAGCGCGCGATACACGAACGAGAGCGAGTCGCTCCAGAGATACCTCACCACAAGGGTGAAAGCCGAACGGTTACGCGCGCTGCACTTCCGCTATCTGGCCAGGACCGGCCCGTACGCGGGCAGCGATCGTCAAATGGCGCTGCGCCGCGCGGTGCTTGCGGTTCACCACGACAAGGAACCGGAATGACCGATCGTGAAACGCAGTTCCGCGCCCTGTACGGCGAGCTGCGCATCGCCGGCCAGCACAAGTACTACGAGGCTCGAAGCAGGGAATACGGAGACGCGCACCGGCAGGCGATCTTCATGCGCAATGTTCTGCTCTTCGCCGCCGCGCTGGCCGGGGTGGCGGGCCAGCTCCCCGCGGAGACAGGGCGGGCCGCCTGCGGTGTGGTGGCGGCCGTCCTGGCCGCGCTGGCGGGGGCGGTGACCGCGTTCGAAGCGCTCATCGGCTTCGCCAAGTTGCACAAACTCTACGGCGATGTGGCGATGAGCCTGGCCACGGCGGAGATCGAGTCCGGAGCTGGAGGAGAACGACACGAAGTACGAGCGTTCCCGCCAGCACCTCATCCCCTCGGGCGCGCTGGACAGCGACAACTCGCACCTGCGCAACCTGGTGATCCAGCAGGTTCGCCGGCTGGCGATCCGCGGCGGCAACGCCGAGGCGCTCGCCCTCGGCGGGCAGGCGCTCGAGCGGTGGCAGGTCAAGCTGGGGCCCGACCATCTCCAGGTGCTGTCGCTGGCGGCCGAGGTGGCGAGCGTCCTGCGCGAGCTGGGGCGCTACCAGGAGGCCTATGAGCGCAACGCCGAGACGGTGGAGCGGGCCCGCCGCGTCCTGGGCGAGGAGAACGAGGTCTACCTGCGCTGCGCCCGCAGCCTCGGCACCGACCTGCGCATTCTCGGCCGCTACAACGATGTGCTGGACCTGGAGATGCAGCTGTTGCCGTTGCACGAACGCGTGCTGCGGCCCGAGCACCGCTACTGCCTGATCATCCGCAACAACATCGCGCTGAGCCTGCGCTGCCTGGGGCGGTTCGAGGAGGCGCTGGAGTGGGACGAGCACGTCCGCGCCGAAAGAGAGCGCCTCTACGGTCACGATCACCTGGAGACCCTGGACTCCTGGTTCGCCGTCGCCCGCGACTACCGCCGGCTCGGCCGTTACGAGGACTCACTCGACTACATCCGCGAGGTGACCGAGGCCATGGCCCGCACCGGCCAGCCGTGGCACCGGCGCAGGCTGCTCGCCGAGGCCGACCTCGCGGTCGCGCTCCGCCGGATGGGCTTCCACGCCCAAGCCCGCGAGCGGGCCGAGGAGATCCTGGAGCGCCACCGCGCCCTGCTCGGCGCCGAGCACCGGCAGACCCTGCTCGTGGCGACCAACACGATCATCGATCGCAAGCTCACCGACGACCTCGCCGCCGCCCAGGACCTGGGTGAGGAGACGGTGAAGGCATGGGAGCAGGCCGCCGGGTCCGGGCATCCCAACATCCTCGCCGCCAAGGCCAACCTCGCCACCGTGCTGAGACACAGGCGCAATCCGCTGGCGGCCAGGCAGCTCAACGAGGACTGCCTGGCCGGGTTCACCGCCGCCTTCGGCGAACTGCACGTCAGCCCTCTGGTCGTGATGACGAACCTGGCCAGCGACCTGGCCGCGCTCGGCGAGGTGCGGCAGGCCAGGGAGCTGGGCGAGCAGGTGTTCCGGCTGGCCAGGCAGGTGCTCCACGAGCGGCACCCGGTGACGCTGGCGGCGATGTCCAACCTGGCGCTCGACCGCCGGGCGGTCGGTGCCGCGGACGCCGCCGACGAGCTGTTCCAGGAGGCCATGGCGGGCTATCGGGAGTCGCAGCTGTCCCTGGAACGCTGGGACGCGAGGCAGGCCATGCAGCGGGGCCGGCTGGACGTGGACATCGAGCCGATGTCGTTCTGACCGGGGCGGGCTGAGCGTAGGCATCGAGCCGATGTCGTTCTGACCACGCGTTCAGGACCAGCCGTCCAGCAGTCGCTGCACCTCCTCCACGATCACCTGCCCGGCCTCGGTGAGCGCGCCGCTGGCCGCGAGGGTGGCCGTCGCCGCCGCGGTGTCGGCGTAGGCGCTCTCGAAAGCGGCCGTCTCCCGGCCGCCGCGCCAGAACGCGGCCACCGCCAGGTGCGCGAAGCAGCCCTGCAGGACGCCGTCGATCGGGCGAGGCTCTCGCCGCCAGGGCGAAGGGTAACGACGCGCCGCGGGCGCCCGGGTGAGCTGCACCTGGTCCATGATCGCGCTCAGCACGAGGTGCCTGTGCTCGTGAACCAACGACTCGGCCAGCCGGCTCGGTTCGGCGCGAGAGGCGGGCAGCCCGATCCCGACCGTGCCGAACGCCCAGCCGGAAGTGGCTCCGCCCGGTCTGGCCGCCAGCGGGACGATCCGGTCGACGGTCACGCCGATGCCTTCGGCCATCCGCCGATGCCGCGTCACCAGCAGCCGCCAGGCGGCATCCAGCTCTCGCTGCCACAAAGCCACGTCGAGCGGCTCCGCGGTCAGGCCCAGGCGCTCCAGGCACGGGTCGCCGGCGTCGAGCGTCACCTCCAGCGCGAGGCCGTCCGCCGATGACCGCACTCTCGCAGGTGCTCGGCCGGGGAGCAGGTCGCCGACGTTCACGGGGGCGCCCGCGTCCAGGGCGGCCAGAGCGCCGACGCACCAGGCGCCGACGCGGCCGTCGGCCACGTCGTTCAGGCTGCTCAACGCCTCTTCAAGGCGGGCTGCCGCACCGGCAGGACGCTCTCTGCGCACGCGCCGCCGTACGAGCTCCAGCAGCAGTTTGTGCTTGCTCACCTCGCCCCTTCGCAGGCGGACGAGCAGCGCCGGATCGGTCTGCGGGTGCGTCAGGCCACGCAACTCGGCAGCGGACAGATGGTGCCGGGCCAATGCCTCGATCATCAGGCGGGCGGATCTTGTTGCCACAGGCGCATCGCGTTGCCGTCCAGCGGAGTCAAGACATGGGTGAGCGCACTCTCCAGGGCGGCGTCGTCCAGTTCGGCGAGATCGGTCAATAAGCTTGCCGCGACATCGAGCAGCGGTGAATCCATCAGGCCCCTTCCGGGAGCAGTCTGGACTTTCAACGGTCTATCATCCGAAGAATGTAGGCAAGTGTCCCAATAGTGCGCCTATTAGAGATTATTGCGGCGACCCGCGCGTGCCCGTCCGGCAGCGACGCCGGGTGTCGCGCCGAGTCAGATGTGCACGACGATTGTCGCGTCCGAGACCACCGCGACGGCGTAAACGGTGTCGGGGGACAGGGTGTCGGGGGCGACCACGTCGTCCAGGGCCCGCGAGCGCTGCGCGGGCACGGTCAGGCGGAACGGGCCGAGCGGCTTCTCGCCCTCCGCGCAGAACGTGAGCTCGACGTGGGCGTTCTTGGGGCTGACGTTGTCCACGTAGAGCCGGTCGCCGGGAATGCACCCCTCAGCGATCGCCATTTTCCGGGCCCCCACCACTGTGCTCATGCGCGACTCCGTGTTCTCCGGCGACAGTTCTGGCCTACCCCGATAAGCCGGGCTCTACCCGGCGCCCTGGCCGAGCCGGGACCGGTCCCGAGCGGTGGCCCGCACAATGAGCCCCGTCGTGGGGCGGACAACGGTCAGAGGAGTCCGATGGCCCGGGTGGAGGTGCCGGCGTGGCTGGAGGAGGTCGCCGATCGGGATCTGTACCGGCGCAACGCGTTCCGGATCAGCGGGCTTGCGGTGACCGCGACCCTGCGTGCGGTGCGCCGCCGGGTTTCCGAGGTGCGAGCGGCCGAGACGTTGGAGACGGACGGGTTCATCGGCGCCTGGGAGCGCCGGATGCTGTGGGAGCAGGCCTACCGCCACTGGCACATGGTGCTGGCCGACGACGGCTGCTGGCGCTGGCTGGACGAGCGCATCCACGTGCTCGACGATCCCCGGCTACGCGCGGTGTCCGGCACCGCCCTCCGGGAGGCGCTGCCCGCGGCGCTGCTGGAGATCCACGCGGGGATCGCGGTGGACGCGGCACAGCGGCAGGGGGACGAGGCCCGCGCGTGAGTGCCCAATGGGGCGCGAGCGTGCCTTTGATCGTAACTTCTTGCACTTGCTCGGCCACTGTGGGTATGGTTCGGGTGATCGAACGGGAAGGCGATAGCCAAGCCCATCGGGAGATCGTGTCCTTGTTGGTACGGCTAGGCCGCCGGAACGGCGGTGACAGCGCGTGGAGACTCGGGGTTGCCCGGGTCGGTGAAGCGCGAACCCCCGCACTTGAGGGTGACGGGAAGAATCTCCACTGGTTAACGGTGGAGAGGAGTTCAAAGCAAGACCAGGGCAGGCAGGCAACGTGACCCCACGCACGCGCGAGCAGATCGCCGGCTTCTTCGAGGGCCTGGAGATGCTGGAGCCGGGCCTGGTGTCGACGACCGGCTGGCGCGCCGAAGACACCCTCGATCCGTCGCTTGCCGGCCCTGGTGGAGCCGACACCCTCTGCGGCGTCGGTCGCGTGCCCTGAGGGAACTCCACGTTTCCTGGCGCCGCGTCACGGCCTGGATATGCGTGCGGCGGCGCCTCAAATGCCGGTATCGGCGACTCAAGCACCTTTTGCGGCGCTAACTTAGTGTCTGACATGGTGTCTTTAGGCTTGTTGTGTTTTCGTGATTGACGCCCCGTACAACGAGATGGTCCGCTCTCCCTGGAACATCGAGCGATCCACGGGGAGAAACCACATGCAACGCGCCTCCAAGCGCGCGTTATCGCGCGCACTCATCGTCATCTCCGCCTTATCCTGCGTGATCGCGTTGGGGGCCACCCCCGCCAGCGCCGACCCCGCGCCCCTCCCGCGCTCCACCGAGGGACCCGTAGCCGCCGCCGGTCCCGCGATCGCCGCGAAACCGGTCATCGAGCAGGTGCCGAAGATCGAGGTCCCGCCCAACGGCACGGTGAACGTGCCCCGCGGTCCGTCGCTGGCCGCGCGCCCAGTGGAGGCGCGCCCGGTGGGTCCGGAGCCGCCACAGGTGACGATCCCGGCAGGCCCCACCCTGTTCAACCAGCTCGACGCCGCCGCCAAGGCCAGGCTGGCCAGCCACGGTCTGGTCACCGGCGGCAACGTCGACCCCGACGTGCGCAAGTACATGCCCGCCACCGACCAGGCCGGCATCCTCGACCTGCCCGGACCGGTGGCCGATGCGGTGAACCAGGCGGCGACCAGGGTCAAGGAGCTGAGCGGCTTCGACCTCATGGCGCTGTACCGCACGCTGCCCGAGGGCATCCCGCTGATCACGTACCGGCTGTGCGCCGAGACCGCCACCAGGTCCATCTCGTGCTCGGTCCCGCGCCCGATCGTGGTGCCGGTCGTCGCCGACGTCACCGGCGACGGCACGCCGGACGTGCTGGCCGATCTGGTGCCCGCGCTCGACATCAACCTGATCAGCACCGCCGCCAACGCGCTGAACTCCACTCAGCAGCGGCTCAACCAGGTGATCAAGGAAATCGCGGAGATCGTCAACGACCCGCTGAAGCTGCTCGAGCTGCTCAACCTGAAGAAGCAGCTGGAGAAGCAACTCGCCCAGCAGCGCTACGACCTCAGCATCCAGATCACCGCGGGGCTCGGCCTGCTGAGCGCCCGCCTGCCGATCAGCGAGACCCACGGCGGGGACCTCAAGGCGCAGGTCTGGGCGCAGTACGACATTCCCGCCGCACTTGACTTCTCCTCCTTCAAGCGGTTCTCCATCGGCTTCGACGGCTACCGCCGCGGCACCTCGCTGTCGACCCTCGACTGGGGCGTCTACACCGTCGACCCCATCGCCGCGACCCGCGGGGTCGTGGACGTCCGCGCCAACCTGTGCAGGTTCCAGCCCGGTACGGCCATCGCCACCGTGGCAGGGCTCGCCGACCTCGAGAGCAAGCAGCTCGTCGAGCCCACGCTGGCCAGCCTCAGGCAGAGCCCGGTGCCGCAGCGGTTCACCGCCAGGGCCACGTTCGACACGGGCAGGATCGAGGGCAGGCTGGAGATCAGCTCATCGCAGCCCGCCGTGCTGGACGGCCTCGTCCTCACCAACAAGGCCGAGGACCAGTTCACCGAGATCTACGTCAACCAGCTCCCGGCTCAGGTGACCGCCGAGTTCACCCGGAACACCAAGAACGGCGAGGCGGACGTGCACTTCACCAGCTCGGCGGCGATCGAGCAGGCATCGGTGCACAACTACCTCTACACCGGCGAACGCCTGGACAAGGTGGCGGAAGGCGCGCTCACCAAGCTCCCCACCGACATCCGCGCGCATTACGCCTCCACCGACGGCGAGAACACGACGCTGGACGTGGACGCCAACGCGCCGCTGGCCAAGACGGTGGACGCGGTCTACTTCGACCGCGCGGCCGACAAGACCATCGTCAAGGCCGGGCTCACCGACCTGCCGGCGCATCTGAAGCTCGCGTACGACCATCCGGCCAGCCACATCACGGCCACCACCGACTCCAGGATCGGACGCGTCACTGCGCTGGTGCAGCGGAACGAGGGCGCCATCTCGGCGCCGGCCGGCGACCACGTCACCCTGATCAAGGACGCGGCCGTCATCGGCGCGGCGGCCACGATCAGTGGCCTCGCCGGGTTCGACGTGACGTATGGGGCGCACCCGCGCGCCCTGCTCACCCTCAACCCGGGCGGCCAGGCGTTCTCCGGCGCAGCCGACATCGACGGCACCCACCTGGCCCGGGTGGCGATCTCCAACCTGCCCGCCTCGGTGGAGGTGGATCTCGACCCGGCCGCCAGGAAGGCCAAATACCGCGCCGCCTCCGTGATCAACTCCCTCCGCGCCGCGTACACCAACGTCAAGAGCGGCCCCACGGTCGACGGGACGCTCACCGCGATCCCGGCCGGCGTGGACGCCTCATGGACGCTCGGCGACAAGACGGTCGTGGACGTCACCACCTCCACCAGCCTCAAGAAGATCGACTTCTACGTCAACAAGGCGTACGTGACGCAGGTCAGCCCCACCAGCGGCGAGGACCTGCAGGCCATGGTCGACGACATCCCGACCCGCATCACGGTGACCGCCGACATGGTGGCCGGGCATCTCGACTGGACCGCCGAAAAACCGGTCACCTCGGTGTTCGCCCTCGCCCGGGTGAACGCGCAGGGCAGCTACTTCCGGGTCGCCGCCAAGGTCGCCACCGTGCCCGCCCGGTTCGAGGCCAATTGGGGCGAGGGCGTCTACCGCTTCACCGGACTGTCAGGGCCGATCGGCTCGGCGACCATCGCGGCCACCAACCACGACGGAGCCCTGGCGCCGAGCGGCCCGCACCTCGCGGCCCACTTCCGCGAGTCGGACAAGCAACTCGACGCCAGCGTCCGCATCGACGGGCTGAGCAATGCCGAGTTCAGCAAGCAGGACACCGGCTTCACCGCCGACTTCCAGGCCGCTCACCAGGTCATCGCGCTGGACGCCGACCTCTATCTGGCCGGAGGCCTGCGCTTCGGCGGGCTCGGCACGCTCGGCCCCATCCCCGGGCACATCGAGGTGTCGGCGGCCAGGGGCGGTGCGATCAGCTACAACGCGGACGGCGAATCGCTCGACCTCAAGGCCGACGTCTGGCTGGGCAAGGCCGCGGGCATTCCCGACGGCGCGCCCGGCTTCGCCAACGGCATCGCGCTGGTGGAGGGCTCCGGCGGCAGCCAGGACGATGGCCCGTTCTGTACGGCTCGAGGCTGCTTCGGCGTGCGCGGCTTCATCAGCCTCAGCGGGCTGCCGTCCGCCGTCACCGTCGACCTGGCCAAGAAGACGTTCACCTTCTCCGGCTACCGGCCGAAGGTGGACGAGCTGAAGCTGTACGTGGCGGGCAAGATCCTGCCGCCCGTCCCGGTCAAGGCGCTGGCCACGCTGACCGGGCTGCCGCAGCAGATCACCAAGGTGGAGATCGGCGACTTCGACGCAAGCAAGGGATCGATCAAGGCCAACTACACGATCGAGCCCGTGGCGACGCTGCCCAAGGTGGAGGTCGTGGCCGAGGCGGACGTCCCCGACTTCGGCGTCGTACGTGGCCAGATCGTCATCGACAAGGTGCCCGCCGCCTTCTCCGTCGACGGTGCCTACGGCAAGGAGACCAGCATCAAGGTCGGCAACTCGGCCGCGGTGGACAAGCTCCTGGCCAAGGTGACCGTCGACCCGGACACGGACGAACGTGGCACCGGCGTGATCGAGTTCACCGACGTGCCCGCCGCGTTCACCATCGGCGCGAACGTCACGGGTAAGGGCCTGCAGGTGCCCAACTTCACGTACAAGTCCGACGCGAGCACACTCGACGGGCTGTTCGGACTCCAGGGGGCGCTGCTCAAGAAGTTCGTCGATCAGCCGGAGGGCGAGCTCATCGATGCCAGCTTCCAGCTGACCGACCTGGCGGGAGACACCACGGTCAAGGTCAACGAGGACCTCTCGATCGACATGGTGTCCAAGCCCCAGGCGACCAAGCTCGTCGAACTGCACGCGGGAGTGATCATCTCGCCGGTCGCCAAACAGTCGGTGTTCGTCCGCAAGGACATCCCGTACACCGCCGGGTTCTTCGCCTTCCAGCTCGACGGCGACTACAAGCTGGACGAGAGCAGGCTCGGAGACCTCGGGATCGCCGTGCACGACATCAACACGCTGAGGATCAAGCCGGGCAAGATCCCGTTCGACCTCGAAGCGCCCGCGGCCCTCGGATTCATCTTCCCCGGCTTCGAGGGCGAGTACGGCACCCTCGACCTCGCGGTGAACGACCTTGATCTCAGGCACGACGTGACGCTGAACGTGAAGCTCGACAGGGACCTCGGTCCGGACGCGTTCAACGACACGTTGCGCCTGCAGCCCGCCACGAGCGTGCAGCTGCACCGCTACGACCAGCAGATGCGGGACATCAGCTCCAAGCTCCAGTTCAAGGTGGGCATCGACCTGTTCTGCCTGTCGCTCAGCACCAAACCGGGCTTCGTCCGGCCGAAGAGCACCAACACGATCACGCTGAACGGAGCCGACGGCCAGCAGATGGTCACCCTGCTCGACCCCGACGACCAGGTGCAGGACTACATCATCGACCTGTTCGCGCACTTCATGTCGCCCTTCGACGGAGCCGACTGGGAGGTGCACGGATTCGACCCGGGGAGCTGCGAGCAGCTTCTGCAGTGACCGGGATGCTTCTACAGTGATCTGGATGAACGGTGACCACGACGCCCGCGGGACACGTACGTCCCGCGGGCTCGCGGCACTCGCGCTGACGGCCGCCGTGCTGGTCGCCGCGACCGGGTGCTCATGGATACGCGGCTGCGCCGAGACCAGGCTGCAGGTGGAGCCGCTGCACATCAGCGACAGGTCGGCGCCCGTCACGTTCGCCGCCAGGCTCACCGCGGACGGCGAGCCCGTCGCACGCGCGCGCGTCCATTTCTTCGCGCGGATCGGCGCACCGGGGGAGAAGCTGGGCGAGCAGATCGGCGACGGCACCACGGACGCCGACGGGGTGGCCAGGCTGGTGCGCCGCGACGGCGTGGCGGGTCTGGTGCTGCCGGGTAAGCGCGCGGTCGGCTACTCGGCCGAGTTCGCCACGGTCGGTGAGGTCGGAGGCAGGGACTACTGCTGGACCGAGGCCTCCGCCCCCATCACCTCGTAAGTTCGGCCGTTTTCCTGGAGCGCGAGGTGGCCGCCTGCCAGGAGCCCGGAGCGCTGGACGGCGGCACCCACATCCTGTTCACCGCCCGCCACGCACCCGCCTGACAACTCAGCTGCCGGAGGGGTGCTCTCCAGCCCCGGCGCGGGCTCCTGGTGGCGGTGGCCGGCCTGCTCCAAGGATCCGAATCACCGCCACAGCTCATTGAGATGGCTGGTGAGGATGGCCAGAGCCGTCTCGCCCGTGCGTTGTTTTCCGAGCACGCTCGAGACGAGCCCGTTCGTCATGGCCAGCAGCCCGGCGGCTTTCACCTCCGGATCCACTTCGGCGGGCACCTCGCCGGCCTGCTGAGCGGCGCGTATCTGCTTGGCCAGGAAAGCCTCCAGCGTGTCCGGCTGCGGGGTGCCGTGCTTCTCGACGAACTGCGGATCGCTGAGGACGAAGGAGTAGAAGGCGGCGTACGTGCGGGCGATCCTGCGGCTTTCCGCGTCGACGGGCAGGATGTTGGTCAAGACCGCCGTCACGACGGTGCGCGGCGTGGGCGGAGCCCTTGCCGCGGCGATCGATTGCCTCATGCGGGCATCGAGTTGGGCGCGCAGGCGCTCCAGGGCGTCCACGAGGAGGGCGTCCTTGCTCTGGAAGTAGTACTGGACCAGGCGGAGCGAGACGCCGGCTTCGGCGGCGACGCCCCGCATGGTCACCTCTCGCAGGCTCTGGCCCTCGGCTATGCGCAGCACCGCCTCGGCGATCCGCTTCCGGCGCTCCTCGTGATCCACCTTCAGGGGCATAGCCGCTGACCTCCCTTTATGATACGAACGTATCATGAACATCGGCTACTTCGTGGACGACGCCGCGAGGATCAAGTTCTCCGACATCTATGAGCGGGTCTTCGAGCAGCTCTGGCCGGGATCGCCGGCGACGCTCGACGTGCCGACCGCGTTCGGGCCCACCCGCGTCTACCGTGCGGGCTGCGGCCAGGGCCCGCCGATCGTGCTGCTGCCCGGTGCGAGCGGAAACGCCCTGATGTGGCACCGCTACGTGCGGCCCCTCGGCGACAAGCACCCCGTGATCGCCGTCGACACAATCGGGGAGCCTGGAGCCAGCGTCCAGCGGGCGCCGATACGCGACGGCCGTGATGGCGCGGCGTGGCTGGGTGAAGTGCTGGATGCCCTGAAGGTGGACTCGGCACACGCCGTCGGCTGCTCATACGGCGGGTGGCTGGCGCTGAATCATGAAATCCAGCGCCCCGGCCGCTTCTCCACCCTTGTCCTTCTCGACCCGGCCGGCTTCGCCCTGCCCGGGCCGCGCTTCATCGGATGGGCGCTCGCGGGCGCGCTGGCCGGTCTCGCGCCTCGCGCCTTACGTCCCCGTCTGGCGAAACTGGTGGCCAACGGCACGATCCTGGAGCCGGAGCTCATGAGTCTGATCCCGGCTGCCGCGCGATACCGCCGCCGCCTGCCGGACGCTCTCGTCTTCAGCGACGACGACCTCCGCGCCCTGAGCGCCACTCGTTCGTTGTTCCTGCTCGCCGCGCGCAGCGCCCTGCACAGATCCCGCCAGATCGCGGACCGTTTGGCGCGCGTCGTGCCCACCGCCCACGTCGAGATCGTGCCGGGGACAGGACACGCGCTGCCGATGGACCGCCCTGATCTCGTGGCGCGGCGCATCCTCCGGTTCGTCGCCGCGGGCGGCGCCGGAGCCTAGTCCCGATCAGTCGTACGGGTCGTAGTCCCGGCGCTCGTACCTGCGCTGCTCGTAGTCACGGGGCCGCTCATGCCTGGTGGGCTGCTGCTCGTATCCCCGCTGCTCGTACGCCCGGGGCTGGTCATAACCCCGGGGCTGCTCATACCCGCGTGGCTGCTCGTACGGGTACGGTCCCGGATCCGGCGCCTCCTCGATGGCCGTACGTCCGATCGACGCCAGCAGCGAGAGGACGGCGAGGCCGATGATCAGGTTGATCACGGCCGTGGTGATCTGCGGGAGGAGGTCCGCCGACTGCATGAACGGCAGGAACGTGATGATGACCGTGCAGAGCCCGCCGATCCAGCTGAAGAACTTGGCCGGCTCCGGGGTCGACAGCATGAGGATGTAGAGCAGCAACGTCATGATGAGCGCGGCGCCGGCGGCCGAGATGGCGTAGCCCGTGGTCGCTGCGCTGCCGTACGCGGGTGCCCCGTCGGGAGTGAGTACGCGGATGCCGAGCAGCTTCTTGCTGATCATGACTCCGACCACCACGATCAGTGCGGCCACCACGGCGGCGGCCACGCCGCCTCCCCACACCCGCGCCGGATTCACCCTCGGCCGGGACGATGCCGGGCGGGGATCGTAGCGATCATGGGAGGGGTATGACATGCGAATCACCCTTGTCGCGACTCATGATCAGGCACTTCGAGAACCTTACACGCGCCGTCAAGAGGGCGACGGCCGCCGCTCGCCCGGACGTCACGGCGCGACGGACGGCGTCAGGTACCCGTGGCGCACCAGCCAGATGGCCCGCTCCAGGTCAGGGGTCTGATAGCGATCCTCGCCCAGAGGCGCGACATGCTTCCTGATCTCCGTCAGGAGGCTCCGCGTCACGGTGCCGAGCGCCAGGCCCGACATCTTCTGCGCGATGAGGTCGATGCCTTGGGCCGCCATCAGGTACTGGACCGCCAGCACGATCTCCAGCCGGTCGAGGTTCTCGTGCAGGTGCCGGACGGAGGCCATCGCCATCGTGTTGTGGTCCTCCTGGCCGTCCTTGACCGGCCGGGACAGCGTTCCCGCCGGCGTGGCCCTGGCCTGCATCTCCGGGATCAGCGCCGCGGCGACCGTCTGCACCTGCACCATCCCGGAGTTCAAGCCGACCGTCCCACCGGCGAGGTTCGCCGGCAGGTCGTAGCTCCACCTGGGCGACAGCAGCCGTCCCGACAGCTCCTGTGACAACACCCCGATATCGGTGATCTCCGCGTTCAAGGTGTCGGCGAGATGCCCCATGACGGAGCCGTCCCAGTTGCCGCCCATCACGAACTCGTACCCCGGACCTTCTTTCCTCTTGAAGATCAGCGGGTTGGAGGTCGAGGAGTTGGACTCGCGGACGAGTGCCCGGCTCGCGTCGGCGATCACGTGACGCAGCCCCGCCATGATGTGCGGCGCCGCCCGCACCGAGACGGCGTCCTGGACCCGCGGGTGGTAGTTCGCCGGGTCGAGGCGCTTGCGGCCCTCTTCCGTCATCCAGCCCGAGCCCTCCACCATCGCGCGCAGCCGCGCGGCGACCGCGTCCTCCTCTGGGATGTGGCGTTCCTTGTGGGTACGCGCGTCGAGCGATCCCCGCTCGGCCCTGGTCGCCTCCATGAACAGGGCGAAGGCGCCCTCCGCCTGGTCGGCGAGCACGGTGGCCCGGTGCACGGCGTTCATCAGCGTGGCGGCCAGTACGGTGCTGCCGCTGATGATCGGCAGGGCTTCCCCGGCCTGGAAGGTGAAGTCCCTGGGCAGCCCGGCCTTCGGCAGCATCTCGGAGGCGGGTCCCTCTTCGCCTCCGTACTGCACGGGCGCGTCCTCGCCGAGCGCCGCCAGCCCCGCCGCCGCCTGCGGTTGCAGGTCCCCGGTGCCCAGAGAGCCGACTTGCGGCATGCGCGGCACGACCCCGGCGTTGACCATGGACAGCAGCCGGTCGGGCACCTCGGGCCGCACCCCGACCGTTCCTCTGGCCATCTGGTTCGCCTTGAGGATGAGGGCCAGCCTGACCACGTTGTCGGGCAGGGGCTCGCCGACGCCCGCGGCGTGGGAGCGCAGGACGTTGCGCTGGAACTGCTCTGCCTGCTCGGGTGAGAGCGGACGGTCCTTCAGCGGCCCGAGCGCCTGGTTCCAGCCGTACACCCGCTGGTCGCGCAGGGCCGCGAGCGCTCCCGCCCGCGTTCTGCTCATGTTGGCCTGCGCGTCCGGTGCGAGCCGCGCGGTCACGGGACGGCCCTCGAGGATCGAGAAGGCGTCACGTAGCGAGAACGAATCGCCGTCCAGCACCAGGTCCAGCACCGCCGGCACCGCGGCCGGTCGCGTCGCCGTCCCGACGGGGGACAGCTCGGGATCGGCGACGGCCTGCCCCGGCGGCACGCACAGGGCGGCGAGCAGGCCCACGCCGGCAGCCATTCGTCCTACTTTGCTCATCACGGCCCTCACTGTGAAGATCAATGCCGCTGCCATATAGCCACGGGACGGAGGAGCGCCGGAGACGGCGCGACACCGGTGGGTGGAGTGCTGACGTGATCTCGACCGGTCCTATGTCAGGCCCTTAGGGCTTGCAGAGTATTTCGAGGAGGGGCTGGATCTGGTGCTGGTGGTGTTAGGCGGTGAGGTCCGCCGCGGTCTCTACGGCTATGGCGATCAGGCCCCGCGTAGGGCGGTCTCCAGGTACCGCCCCCAGCGCAGGGCGGCGGCGACGCACTCCTGTGTTCGCGGCGCGAGGCGGTGCTTCGGTCCGACGACCTGGACGGCGGCAACGACCTCGTCCCTGAAGTCGCGCACCGGTACGGCCACCGAGTAGAGGCCGGGCTCGGCCTCCTCATCGATGATCGAGTAGCCACGCGCGCGGGTCAGCTCCAGGCGGTGCAGGAAGTCGTCGAGGCCGGTGGGCGTGTTGGGGCCGTGCCGGACGAACTCGGTGCGGGCGAAGACCGCGGCCACCTCGTCGTGGTCGGCGTCGATCAGCAGGGCCTGCCCGCAGTCGCTGCAGTACGCGGGGTAGGGGCGGCCGATCCACGATCCGAGCTGCCGGCTGCCGGGCGGCACCCGTTCGGCGATGGTCACGGTGGTGTCGCCGACCAGGAGGCCCAGATAGCAGCTCTCGCCGGTCTCGGCTGCCATGCCCTCCAGGGCTGTCAGCCCGTCGGTGCGCAGGCGGTGCGCGGTGAGCTCCTGGGCGACGGCGTAGAGCCGCCAGTGGGGTGCGAACCCACCCGAGACGTCGTCACGCAGAACGAAGTGCTCCGCGGCCATGGCGCCCAGGCTGCGGGAGAGCTGGCTGCGGTCGCGGCCCAGCTTCCTGGCGAGATCCGAGACGGACGGCAAGGGGCCGTGTCCGCCGCCCGTCGTCAGGCGGGCGAGCTCTGAGAGGGCGTCCAGGCCCCTGGCCACGCTCGAGTCCACGAAGTCCTCCGCCGCTATGCCGCGCCCCCTCGCCTCGGCGCCTGGCGTCCTCCCGTGAGCCTGCACTGTACCGCCTCCCCTCCGCAACATCCTGCGGCGTGCATCATTTACATCTTGCCATGCATTTAATGCACGAATAGCATCTCGCGGCAGACACCGCTGACCGTCAAGGGGATGGATGCGCATGGTCACGACGACGCCAGAAGCCGCAGCACGAGCACCGAAGCCGGCCGGTCCGGCGGTCCGGCGCCGATGGGTCCGGACGATCAAGGTGTATTGGCCGGTCGCCCGGCAGACCCTGGTCTCGGCCGCGGCGGGTGAGCTCGACGCACTACGATCCGACGAGACCCTCACGCCGCTGCTCGACATCCTGGAGACCGCACCCGAACTCGGGGACTTCGGTGTGTACGGCGACGTCTTCGAGGCGTGCCTGGGCGTTGAGGGCTTCACCGTCCGTCCCGGCGCCCGCCCCGCCCACGGCGTGGTCGGCGGGCGCTTCCTCTCCTCGACCCTCGCCATCACCACCTACGTCGACGCCTCGATGGACGACGACGAGCTTTCGCACGTCCTGACCCGCATCACGGACGCCCACCCGTGGGAGGTTCCAGTCGTCGAACTCTCCGCCCCGCTGGAATTGATCTCGCGGGCCTGACAGCCCAGACCGCCGCCCTTACGACCCGCCGCACGGAGCCGGCCACTCCCACCGAGCGCACTCACCCCCGCGCCGTGCGCACTCACCCCCGCGCCGTGCGCACTCACCCCCGCGCCGTGCGCACTCACCCCCGCGCCGTGCGTACTCACCCCCGCGCACATCGACACCCGCTGAAAGTGGCCCCACCCACCCCGCCATGTCCTGCCATTCCCCGCCCTGCCTGCCTCCCCCCAAGGACACCGCCATGTCAGTCTCAGCCGTACCGGAACACCCTCAGACATCCGCAGGATCCACTCCCCAGCCGTCCGGCGACGGCTTGCGCCGCTCCATGAGATCCCGCCATCTCATAATGATCGCGATGGGCGGCGTCATCGGCTCCGGGCTGTTCCTCAGTTCCGGCTACACCGTCTCCCAGGCCGGCCCACTCGGCGCCGTCCTGTCCTACCTCGTCGGCGCGTTCGTGGTCTGGCTCGTCATGGCCTGCCTCGGTGAACTCGCGGTCGCCTACCCGGTCTCGGGAGCCTTCCACATCTATGCGTCCCGGTCGATCAGCCCCGCGACCGGCTTCACCACCGCCTGGCTTTACTGGCTGACCTGGGCCGTCGCCCTCGGGTCCGAGTTCACCGCCTGCGGGCTGCTGATGCGGCGCTGGTTCCCCGACGTCAGCGTCTGGATCTGGTGCCTGGTCTTCGCCGCCGTCGTCTTCGGGGTGAACGCCTTCTCGGCCCGGTTCTTCGGCGAGACCGAGTACTGGTTCTCCCTGGTCAAGGTCATCGCCGTGGTCGCGCTCATCGTGCTGGGCGGAGCCGCCCTGGCCGGCTTCCACCCGCTGGCCCCGAGCGGCTCACACCACCCCTTCCTGCTGGAGAACTTCAGCACCCCGCACGGCCTGTTCCCGCACGGCTTCTCGGGCGTCCTCGTCACCGTCCTGGCCGCGTTCTACGCTTTCTCCGGTTCCGAGCTGATCGGGGTCGCCGCCGGCGAGACCGAGGACCCGTCGAGGGCCGTGCCCAAGGCCCTGCGGGTCACCGTGGCGCGGCTGCTGATCTTCTTCGTCGGGGCGATCATGGTCATCGCCGCGACCATCCCGTACGACAAGGTCGGGCTGGACGAGAGTCCCTTCGTCACCGTCTTCTCCGCCGTCGGCATCCCGTACGCGGCCGACGTCATGAACTTCGTGATCATCACGGCGCTGCTGTCGGCCGGCAACAGCGGCCTGTACTCCTGTGCCCGCATGTTGTTCTCGCTCGCGGAGGAGAAGCAGGCCCCGCAGGCCCTGCGCCGGCTGAGCAAGCGGGGCATCCCCCTGATCGCGTTGTCGGTGAGCATGCTCGGCGGCCTCGCCTCGCTGCTGAGCAGCGTTGCGGCACCCGAAACCGTGTACCTGGTGCTGGTGTCGATCGCCGGGTTCGCCGTCGTCGGGGTGTGGATGTCCATCGCCGCCGCGCAGTTCTTCCACCGGCGGGCCTTCGTGCGCGAGGGCGGGGACGTGCGGACCCTGGCCTACCGGACACCCTTCTACCCGGTCGTCCCGATCCTGGCCTTCACCCTGTGCGCCGTCTCGCTCGTCGGCATCGCGCTGGACCCGGCGCAGGCAACCGCCCTGTACTTCGGCGTCCCGTTCGTCGTGGCCTGCTACCTCTACCACTGGCTGCGGCACGGCCGCCGGTCCTCCCGCGCGGCCGTTTGAGGCCGACCTGCGTCCACCACGCCCGTTGAACTGATCCGCCTGCTGTTCCGGGACGGGAGCCCTGAGACCGCCCGGAAAGAGAGGACTGACGAACCATGACCCTGAACCCGGCCACGACCGCCGCCGCCGTGGTACCCCCGCTGTGGGCCCTGCACCGGGAATTGATCGACAAGACCGTCCGCACCGACCTCACGCACGCCTTCCACCCGGGACAGCCGCACTTCCCCGCCTTCCCGGACGAGAAGCGCGAGATGCCCTTCGACATGTCCCGCGGCGACGGCTTCAACGTGCATCGCTACACCATCGTCGGCCAGTGGGGCACCCACGTCGACCCGCCGGTGCACTTCGTCGCCGGAGGGCGGCCCCTGGACGAGATACCCGTGGAGGAGATGATCCTGCCCCTCGTCGTCCTCGACATCAGCGCGCGCGTGGCGACCGACCCGGACGCCGTGCCGGCGCTGGCGGACGTGGCCGCCTGGGAGGCGCGCCACGGCGCCGTGCCGACGGGGGCGTTCGTCGCCCTGCGCAGCGACTGGAGCCGCCGCTGGCCCGACGCTGCCGCGATGGCGAACAAGGACGACGCGGGCGTGAGCCACTACCCGGGATGGTCGGCCGAGGTCCTGCGCTATCTCTTCGAGGAGGCAGGCGTCACCGCGATCGGGCACGAGCAGACCGACACCGACCCCGGACTGGCCACCTCCGCCGGTGACTTCAGCCTGGAGAGCTACGTGCTGGAACGGGACCGCTGGCAGATCGAGCTGATGACCAACCTCGACCAGGTCCCGGAAGCCGGCGCGCTGATCGTCGCCACCTGGCCCAAGCCGCAGGGCGGTTCCGGCTTCCCGGCACGCGTCTTCGCCCTGCACCACTCGAGCTGAACCGAGATCCGGATCCCGGCTCCGGCAGCCGTACGGCTGCCGGAGTCCCTGCGAAGACCGCCCTCGCTATAGTGGTGGAGATGACCATGAACGCGCCCGCTCCCGGCCCTGCGGCCAAGTGGTCGGCCTCGTCCCTGCGGATGGCACTGCGGGTCGTCAATGCCGTGCTGGAGCGTGAGGCCTCCGGGCGGGCCGGCTTCAACGTCAGCAGGCTCGCTGACGAGGTCGGCATCGAGCGCAGCAAGGCGTCACGGACCACGCAGGATCTGTGCGAGAAGGGCTTCCTGGAACGCCGCGAGGACGCCACACTGCGCGTCGCAGGCGAGTTCTTCTCCGTGGCCGCGTCGCTGAACCCGGGCCTGCTCCGCCGCAGCCGGGCACTCCTGCGCCGGCTCGCCGTCGCCCACGACGCCAGCGCCCGTCTCTCCGTGCGCGACGGCGTCCAGGTCCGGCTGCTTCGCGCCGAGTCCGCCGCCGGGGTCGCGCCGCAGTGGCTCACTCAGGCGAGCCTGGTCACCCCCTGCTGGTGCACCGGCGCGGGGCGCGCGCTCCTCGTCGACCACACCGTCCAGGAGATCACCGCGCTCCTGAACGACTACGAGCTGATCGGCGTCGGCGGACCCAACGCTGCACGTTCCGTCGAGGAGCTCGTCGCCGCCAACGACCGCGACCGCCGCAACGGCTTCATCGTGGCCCACGGCGAGTTCGAACACGGCGTGACCGAGTACGCCGTCCCCGTCCGCGACGCCGGCGGACACATCCGCGCGGCCGTGTCCGTGGTCGGTCGGCAGCACGACTTCATCCTGCGCGAGCAGGTGATCCGGACGGACCTCATCGAGCTGGCCGCCGCGCTCTCGGATGCCATCGACGGTACGACCGGGCCGTGACCGCCCTCCGCCGTGGCTTCGCGCATGCGCGCCCCGACCGCTCCTCCTTGACCACCTGACCAGGGTCGCGCTGCGCCCTTGCCGCGGCCAGGGGCCAGATCCACTTGACACGTCATGCACCTTTCGAGCTAAAGTACATGACACGTCACCTGACGTGTCATGTGACGCGGGCGGTGGCCGCAAGAGCGCTGCTGCCACGGCGGTGCCAGCCACGTCATGGGGAGAGCTTTGACGGCCCGCCGACCGCACCACGATGTACTTCTGGGACGGCGGACGCGGCCGGCGGAACGAGCAAGTACGCGCACGACCTTTTCCAGGAACTGCTCACCGAGGGGCCCACCCATGTCTGATCTCGTGTTCGGCCTCGACACCTTCGGCGACGTGCCGGAGGACGACTCCGGATCGCTCATGTCCCATGCCGCCGCCATCCGCCAGGTCGTCGACGAGGCGGTGCTGGCGGACGAACTCGGCGTCGACGTCGTCGCCCTCGGCGAGCACCACCGGCCGGAGTACTCGATATCCACCCCGGAGACCGTGCTCGCCGGCATCGCCTCACGCACCTCGCGCATCCGGCTGGCCTCCGGCGTGACGGTGCTGAGCTCGGACGACCCGGTCCGGGTGTTCCAGCGCTTCGCCACAGTGGACGCGCTGTCACGCGGCCGCGCCGAGGTGATCCTCGGCCGGGGCTCGTTCACCGAATCCTTCCCGCTGTTCGGCTATGACCTGCGCGACTACGACACGCTCTTCGAGGAGAAGCTCGAGCTCTTCGTGAAGCTGCTCGACGAGAAGCCGGTGACCTGGAGCGGCACCATGCGTGCCCCGCTCGAGCACGCCGACGTCTTCCCCAAGACCGAGTCGGGGCACCTGACCACCTGGGTAGGAGTCGGCGGCTCGCCGCAGTCGGTCATCCGCACCGCGCGGTACGGCCTGCCGCTCATGCTGGCCATCATCGGCGGCCCGCCCCAGCGCTTCGCGCCCTACCTCGACCTGTACCGGCGAGCCGCCGAAGAGTTCGGCACGACCGCGCATCCGGTCGGCATGCACTCCCCGGGCTTCATCGCCGACACCGACGAAGAGGCCAAGGAAGTGTTCTGGCCGCGTTACCGGGTCATCCGCGACCGCATCGGCGCCCTGCGCGGATGGCCGCCGGTCCGCCGCGAGGAGTTCGACGCCGAGGTTGAGCACGGCTCCCTCTACATCGGCTCACCGCAGACCGTCGCCCGCATCGACGTGCTCACCCCCGGAGCTGTCGCCACCACCGCCGACGCCGCCGCCCGCGCCGACATCGTCATCCTCGCCCTCCCGCTCGGCAAGTACCGCGGCATTCCCGCGGAAGCGCTGCACGGCAAGCTCGTCATCGACGCCATGAACTACTGGTGGGAGGTCGACGGCATCCGCGACGACCTCACCGACCCCCGCACCTCCTCCAGCGAGACCGTCCAGGCGTTCCTTCCCGGCTCCCGCGTCGTCAAGGCGCTCAACCACCTCGGGTACCACGACCTGGAAGACAAAGCCCGCCCGGCCGGGCAGCCCGGACGCACCGCCATCGCCATCGCCGGCGACGACCCCGCCGACCTCGCCACTGTGGCCGCCCTCGTCGACAAGCTCGGCTTCGACCCCGTCAGCGCCGGTCCCCTCGCCGAAGGCATCCGCTTCGAACCAGGCACCGAACTCTTCGGCGCCGACGTGGACGCCAACGAGGTCCACGCCAGACTCGACCCTTCCCGAACACCGAACGTGGGCACACCATCGCCCGCGCCCGCACCCACACGAACGCGGCCGCGGCACACCCGACGTCACCCCACCGCACCGCCTGATATCGCCACACCCGGATGGAGCGGCGGCCTCCCTATGAACAGACGTGCCTGCCGACCACAGGCACCGCCACCGCCGCCCTCACGTTTCGTTGATCGGAGCGGCAGACGGCTGGCTCATGGAGTGCCTTTCGGGCGGAGCCGGGAAAGAGGAGGGTTCCCGCGCGGCTTGATGGTGGCGTTGGGCAGGGCGGGCGCGGGAAGGCGGTCCCCCGGATATCCGGCAACGACGCCGAAACGGTCAGAGGAGGCCTCCCAGTCCTCTCGGGCCCGGACGATGTCCTCATGAGTGCGGCCGATGAAGTTCCACCACATGACGATCTCCTCCTTGAACGGAGTGCCGCCGAGCAGGATCGCCCGCGCCGGGCCGTCCGAGGCGTTCGTCAGCTCCAGGGCGTCGATGCCGGGGCGGACATAGCCGAGTTCGGCCGGGCGCAGCAGGGTGCCGGCTACGCGGACGTGCCCGCTGTCCACGAGAAGGCCGTGCTCGAAGGTGGTGTCCACGGCGAGTGTGATCGCCGCGCGTGGTTGGAGGGTGATCTCGGCGCCGATCAGCGGCGTGAAGGTCCGCACAGGGGAGACGTTTCCGGCCAGCGAGCCGAGGAACACCCTGACCTCGGCCCCGTCGATGTGCACGGGTTCGGGTACGTGGTGCTGGAAGTCCCGTTCGGCGTCGCGGTGCTCTTCGGGCAGTGCCACCCACAACTGGACGCCGTGCAGGACGGTGGTGCGCGGGGTGGAGACCTCCGAGTGGCTGATGCCGTACCCGCCCGTCATGAGGTTCAGCTCACCGGGCCGGATGAAGGCGTGACTGCCCAGACTGTCGCGGTGTTCGACCTCCCCGCTGAAGAGCCAGCTCACCGTCTGCAGTCCGGTGTGCGGATGCGGGGCGACCTCCATGCCGCCCGTCCGGGCGACGTCGTCGGGGCCGTAGTGATCGGCGAAGCACCAGGCTCCGATCAACGTCCGGGTCCGCTGTGGCAGCGTCCGCCGCACGGACATCGCCCGCGGCCCGCCCAGAGGCACCTTCCGCGCGGAGAGCACGTCGACCGAGGGCGCCTCCGTCGGCCGCCCGTCGTCCACCGGCTCTCCACATCTCACTTCGACGGGCTCGGCTTCCACGTTGCTCACCAAGACCACCTCCCACGCAATCTAGTTTTACATTCAACAACAACGCCAAGTCATGGCCCCGGAAGTCCGGGGGCGCTGTCGTGTCGATGCCGCCGGGGCGGGGATCTCCGTGCTGATCAGGTGAAGGGGTACGGGCCGAAACGTCCCCAGGCCACGAACAGGGCCAGCGCGAGCAACATCAGGTTGATCACGATCGGCTGGGTCTCCCCGCGCCGGGCATGCGTGCGGATGGCACCGGCCATCGTCACCGCCAGCCCCGTGGCGGCCAGCGGCGCGAGCACCGCGACGATGCCCAGCGCCGGGGGCACGATCAGCCCGATCGCGCCCAGCACCTCCAGCGCGCCGATCGTCTTGAGCGCGCCGGGCGGGAAGTCCTCGGCCCAGGCCATGTTCGGCGAAGCGATGAGCTTCTCCTTCGACTGCGCCAGTTTCGTGCCACCGGCGCCGAGGAACACGACGGCGAGCAGGGCGGCGACGACCCACAGAACGATGTTCACAACGACTTCCAGAAATCTTGGGGGATGGATGCGGATGGGAGATGACCGGGGTCGTGGTCAGATGCCGGCGAAGGCGGTCTTGTGCGCCGCCAGCCACCGCTCGAAGTCCTGCAGTTCCGGGTTGAGGCCGCGGACGACGTCCAGGTCACGGTCGGCGACGAACTGCGGCACCTGCGCATAGAACTGGAACATGTTCCCCGTCTCGGCGGCGCCGGGCCAGGGCTGCGCGCGCATCGCGTCGAACGGCACCGGCACGTAGCCCACCTCTTCGCCCAGTGCCTTGCTGAGGTGGGCGGCCATCTCCGCGCCGGTCAGGTGCTCACCGGCGATGCTCACGGTCCGGCCGACGAGCTCCCCGCCACGCTTGAAGATGCCGTAGGCGGTCTTGCCGATGTCGTCGGACGCGATGCCGGCCAGCTTGCTGTCGGCCATCGGCAGAGCGAGAACGAGCCGCCCGTCCTCGCCCCGTTTCGGCGCCATGGGGCCCAGGAGGCTCTCCCAGTAGAACGTGGTCCGCAGGAACGTGGTCGGCACCCCGGCGTCGACGTAGAACCGGTCGGCCTCGGCCTTGGCGTCGAAGTGCGGCACTTTGTAGTGGCCCATCAGCGTCGGCATGCGCTCGTCGTCGAGGGGGACGTGGTCGCGGGTGTCATCCAGCGTCGACCAGATCACGTGGCGCAGCCCGGCGTTCCTGGCCGCCCGCGCCATCGTCGCGGCGTCCTGCTTCTCCTGCTCCGGCGACATGTGTTCCCAGAAGTTGGTCACCAGGTACGCGCCGTAGGCCCCGTGGAACGCCTCTGTCAGCCGCGCCTCGTCCCTGATGTCGGCCTCGATCACCTCGGCCCCCTCGGCGGCCAGCTCCCGCGCCTTGTCCGAGGCCCGGTTACGGGTCAGCGCACGAACCGCGAACGCACCGCCGTCATCCGCCAAGATCGCTCTCGCCAGCCCGCCGCCTTGCGCTCCGGTCGCGCCCACCACTGCGATCACTTTCTTGTCCGCCACAGCTTCTCCTTTACTGCCGGTGCCCTGCACCCGCACAGATCGCGGAGGTACATGACACATCAATTGATGTGTCATGTACTGTATCCGGAACACATGACATGTCAAGAGTCCGGGTAGACTCTGGGCATATGAACGAGACGCCCCAGTGGCTCAGCCCGGCAGAGCAGCAGGCCTGGCGCGCCTTTGTCCGCATGCATCAGAAGGTCACGGCCAGGCTGAGCCGCGAACTGCAGGCGCACTCCAAGCTGTCCGGCGCCGACTATGAGATCCTCGTCGCCCTCACCGACACCCCGGACGGCAGGCAGCGATTCCAGGACCTGGCCAGCACGGTGGACTGGGAGCAAACCCGCCTGTCCCACCACATCGCCCGGATGATCAAACGCGGCCTGGTGGCCAGGGAGCAGTGCGCCGAGGACGGACGTGCGGCCTTCGTCGTCCTGACGCCCGTCGGCCGCAAAGCCATCGAAGCCGCCGCCCCCCAGCATGTCGCCACGGTCCGGCGCCTGGTCATCGACGCCCTCAGCCCGGACGAACTCGCCATGCTCGCGCAGATCTCCAACCGCCTCCTCGAGCAGTTGGACAACGTGTCGCCCTGACGCTCGACGCGGTCCTCCGCGGCCCGGCGATCGGCAGGACGACTCAGAGTCAGGCGGCGCACCATCGGATCGGTGGGACAGAGGATGGTTTGCCGACCTTGTCGGAGAATCTCCCTGGATTAGCGGCGAACGCGGTGAATGTGATCCCCTGAGTGCCGGGGGAAGGCGCGTGAGCACACTGTTGCGCCGGTCGCTGCGGATACGGCTGGCACTGTTCGCCAGCATCGCCATGTTGCTGCTGAACATCGTCGTCAGCGTCTTTGTGCTGTACGGCCTGCGCAACGAGGTCGTCGACGCCGAGGCGCAGGAGATGTCCAGCAAGGCGCTGCGGGTGCTGCTCATGGTCAAGCGGAACCAGCTGCCCCAGCGGGTGATCTCCGATGACCTCGACGGCATCCAGGTGGTCGACCCGGCCGGGCGCGTGGTCGCCTCGACGCCGAACCTGGCCGGCATGCCCCCGTTGACGAAGGCGATCCCCCGCCGGAACCGGGCCAACGACGCCGCGGAGCTCTGCGACCTGCGCGCGTTTCCCGGCCGGTGCGAGATCGCGGTCGCCATGCACGCCTACCAGTCGGACGGCGCGTGGATCATCTACGCCTTCGACCGGGCGGTGCCGTGGTACGTCCGCCCGCAAGTGATCATTTTTCAGATCTGCGTGACGGCGCTGCTGGTGGCGCTGACCTGGTTCGGGGTGTCCCGCGTCGTGGCCAGGACGCTCGCGCCCGTCGACAGCATCAGGAAGAAGCTGGCCGAGATCACCGCAGGGGGCGGCGGGATGCGCGTCCCGGTGCCGGACAACGACGACGAGATCAGGGCCCTGGCCGAGACCGCCAACCAAACGCTCGAGCAGCTGGAGGCGGCGATGGAGCGGCAGGAGGCCGCGATCGAGCAGCAGCGCAGGTTCGCCGGCGACGCCTCGCATGACCTGCGCAGCCCGATCACCGCGATGCGCGCCCAGGTCGAGGAGGCCCTCCTCCATCCCGAGGACACCGACTGGCGGGAGACGGGCAACGAGGTGCTCTCCAGCCTGAACCGGCTCCAGGCCATCGTCACCAACCTGCTCACGCTGACCAAGCTGGACGCCGGCGCCCCGGACCGCCGCGAGCCCGTGGACCTCGGCGAGCTGGCCGCCGCCGAGATCGCCAGGCCGCGCAGCAAACGTGTCGTCCCCAACCTGCAATCGGGTGTGGTCGTCACGGCCGACCGGCTGCAGCTGGCCCGCCTGCTGACGAACCTGCTGGACAACGCCGAACGGCACGCCGAGACGCACGTCATCGTGACGGTGCGGCAGCAGGGCGGCGAGGCGGTGCTGGAGGTCCTCGACGACGGCGCGGGCATCGCGCACGACCAGCGCGAAGTGGTCTTCCAGAGATTCACCCGCCTGGACGACTCACGCAGCCGCGACGCCGGCGGCTCCGGCCTCGGCCTGCCCATCGCCCGCGAGATCGCGAAGGCCCACTCCGGCACTCTCGCCATCGAGGATTCCCACACCGGCGCCCGGTTCGTCCTCCGCATGCCGGCTCGGGAGGACTGAGCCGGATTCGTCGGCCTTAGGGTGACTCGCATGAGAAGACATATCGCGTTCGAGCACCTGCACAACTTCCGGGATCTGGGCGGCTACCGGAGCGCCGACGGCCGAACGGTGCGGTGGGGCCGGCTGTTCAGATCCGATTCGCTGGCCAAGCTGCGGGGCGGGGACTGGGATCGTTTCCGCGCCCTGGGCGTGCGCACGGTGATCGACCTGCGCTACCCCTGGGAGATCGAGGCCAAGGGGCGGGTGCCCCACCACGACGGAGTGGCCTATCACAATTTCAGCATCGAGCACCGGCCATACGACCAGGCGGAGATCGATCCGGACGTCGCGCCGTGGCGCTTCCTGGCCGATCGCTACGCCGAGGTCGCCCTCGACGGGGTCGAGGAGCTGCGGCGGACCCTGGAGGTCATCGCCTCCGCGGACGAGCCTCTGGTGTTCCACTGCGCCTCGGGCAAGGACCGCACCGGACTGGTGGCCGCACTTGTGCTGTCCCTGCTGGAGGTGCCGGAAGACGACATCGTCGAGAACTTCGCGCTCACTGAGCTGGCCACCGGCCGTTTGATCGCCGACTGGCGGGCCGCCAACCCGGGCCGCGAGCTGAAGTGGCCCGGTTATGGACGAGCCCCCGCTGAAATCATGCGGCTGTTCCTGTCCGACCTGACGGCCGCCCATGGATCCGTGCAGGGCTACGTGATGGACAAGCTCGGGGTGCATGAGGAACTGGTCTTCGGGCTCCGCAGCCGCCTCCTCCATTGAAGTGCCGACGGTGCCGGGCAGCGCGGAGCCGGATCAGCTGAGCACGACCCCGCCCAGCCGGGCCGTCAGCACGGGTTCGTCCTCGCGCACCACGTCCAGCTCGACCCCCAGCGCGTCGAGCTGCCCGCGCACGGCGTCCGGCTCCGGGTGGCCCGCGGTGAACGACTCCAGCGCCACCTCGGGCAGTCCACGCTCGCCCGGGTGCTTCGTCGCGCCCCAGGAGATCAGGAACGGCACCACCGGGTCACCGAGATGCGCCGTCAACCGCCACTGGAGCACGTCGCCGTCCGGCGTGCGCCGCGACATCTCCCTCGCGGGACCGGGGTCGTAGCCCTGCGCCCGGGCCGCGGCGATGGTGGCGTCCAGGTCGGCCGGCCGTACGCACCAGGCCACCAGCCTCGGCTCGGTGAGCTCCGCGAGCCCGAACCACTGGGGCGCCACCCCCTGCTCAGGATCCGGCCCGATGATCTCCAGATACCGCTGTCCGCCCAGGCCCACCAGGTGGTTCCGGGTGCCCATCCCCTTGTGCCGGCCGCCTTCGGCGGGACGCACCCCCGTACGGCGACCGAACTCCAGGACGGTCTCCTCCAGGTGCGGGGTGGCGTAGACGAGATGGTCGAGCACGTCACTTCTCATGCTGCAAAGGTACGGCCCTCCCGTTACTGATAACGGTTTCAGTCAGCCATCCTCAATTGTGGGGTCGATCATGGACTTATGTTGGGAAAATGCCCGGATGTGTAACGAGTTGGAAACATGGCATTGACACTCCGTGGCCACATCCTGCCATCATCACTGACATCGATTTCAGTTTGGAGCTCACGTGGTCACCATCCATGACGTGGCAGCTCGCGCGGGGGTCTCTCCCGCCACGGTCTCGCGCTTCCTGCGGGGCCAGCGGGTGCGCTCGTACGAGGCGGTCCAGGCCGCCATCGACGAGCTGGGCTACTGGCCGAGTGCCGCGGCGCAGTCGCTGAAGTCCGGGCGCACCAACACGATCGGCGTCGTCGTCCCGGACATCACGAATCCGTACTTCGCCGCGGTGGTCAAGGGCATGGAGTCCGTCACGCGTACGGAGCCCTACCGCATCCTGCTCGCCAACAGCGACGAGAGCAGCGAGCAGGAGGACGACGTGCTGGCGGACATGGTGCGCAGGGTCGACGGCATCATCCTCGCCCCCGCCACCGAGCAGGACGAGACCCCGCTGCACGTGCACGACGCCGACGTGCCCCTGGTGTTCGTGGACCGCGATCTGGCGGGCGGCGAGCGGTTCGACGCCGTGCTGGTCGACAACGACGGCGGCGGCAGGCAGGCGGCCGAGCACCTGCTCGCCCTCGGGCACACCCGGGTGGCCGCGATCAGCGGCACCCTGGACACCACCCCCGGGCGGCTGCGGCGCGAGGGGTTCGTCGGCACGCTCGCCAAGGCGGGCATCGAGGTGCCGCCCGAGTACGACCTGGTCGGCGACTTCAAGGAGCACAGCGGCTACCAGCTCACGCTGTCCCTGCTGTCGCTTCCCGAGCCGCCCACCGCCATCTTCGCCGCCAACAACCTCATGACGCTGGGCGTGCTCAAGGCGCTGCACGACATGCGGATCGACATCCCCGGCCAGATCAGCCTGATCGGCTTCGACGACCTGGACACCGGCCCGCTGCTCAAGCCGCCCCTGACCGTCATCGACCGGCCGATGTTCGAGCAGGGCGTGCTCGCCATGCGGCTGCTGCTGCGCCGGCTGGACCACGAGGAGAGCGGCGGCAGCGCCAGCCGCATCGTCCTGGACACCAAGCTGATCGAACGCGCCTCCACCGCCCCGCCGGGCGGATGGCCGGCCCCCTCACGCACGAGAAAGACCCGATCGCGATGAGCGTTGTGACTACCTCGCTCGCGGACGTGACGTCTTCGGAGACGGCGTTGCGAGCTTTCCTGCATGGCCTGCCCGGGGTTGACCGGGTGGGCGCGGACCAGCGGGCGGCGATGCTGGGCACCCGTTCGATC
>NZ_JBEFAK010000071.1:0-38319 GCF_040137845.1 Nonomuraea sp. B19D2
CCCAACGAGAACTCGTTCAAGAGCAGTAAAGCCGCCCGGCTGGATCGTCAAGCTGCCACTCGAACCCCAGAGCTCCCGCGGCTCTGGTCGATCGCCGATCGCTTCACAAACTTTGATCCAGAGCCCAGAGCCCTGTCGCGCAACAACGTCTGGAAGCCCATCCCGGCCGGAGACGCCAACGTGCCGCCTCTTGTCGTCCGGCTTCTCCGCACGGTGGCCGAACGGCAACGGTGGCGCGCCCACATGGCCCAACTCCAAGCCCAAGCAGACGGCCAAGATCCTTCGGCAACTGAGGACCTGGGGAGGGCTGCGTGATGGCGAACAGGCCAGGCAAGCGGCGCTTCGGGAGCATTCGTCAGCTCCCATCCGGAAGATTTCAGATCCGCTCCCCAGGACCTGACGGCAAGATCCGAGTGGGTGAGAAGACCTACGAGCGGGAACGCGACGCCGACAAGGCACTGTCCTTGATCGAAGCCAAGCTGACCACGGGGGACTGGACTGATCCTCAACGGGCCAAGGTGAAGCTTGGCGACTACGCCGATAACTGGATCTCAGAGCGGACGAACCTCCGACCTCGGACAGTCGAGATCTACAAGGGCCTGCTCAAGCGCTACATCCGCCCCCACCTGGGCGGGATGCCCATCGGCAAGCTGGACACGGCTGCGGTTCGGGAGTGGCGGGCCTTGCTGCTCGGCAACGGCATCGGCGAGTCCGAGGTAGCCAAGGCGTACCGCTTCCTGCGGGCCGTGCTCATGACGGCGGCGGATGATCAGATCATCCCGCGCAACCCGTGCCGTATCCGGGGAGCGGGCGAGGAGAAGCCAGAAGAGCGGCCGGCCCTCACCGTGGCGAAGGTGTTCGAGCTGGCTGACCTGATGCCGGTACGTCTTCGCGCCCTGGTCCTCCTCGCCACCTTCGCCAGCCTGCGTTGGGGCGAAGTAGCAGCCCTGCGGCGGATGGACCTCGACCTCGCGGCCCAGACCGTCAGCGTTCGGCAACAGCATGTCGAGCTCGACACGGGCGAACTCCTCGTCGGCCCGCCCAAGTCCCGCGCGGGAGTCCGTACGGTCGCCATCCCGGAAGCGATCATCCCGGCACTCCGCGACCACCTTGACCAGTTCACCGCCCCAGAGGCCGACGCGCTGATCTTCACTGGCTCACGGGGCGGCATCCTCCGTCGGAGCAACTTCCGGCGCGCGGCCAAGTGGGACGAGAACACGAGAAAGATCGGCTTTCCGGGCCTGCACTTCCACGATCTCCGACACACCGGGAACACGATCGCAGCGAGTTCCGGCGCGAGTCTCAAAGATCTCATGCAGCGCATGGGGCATGACTCGGTCCGGGCGGCGCTGATCTACCAGCACAGCACGGCTGAGGCTGACCGCAGGATCGCCGACGCGATGAACGTGAAGATCGCCAACAACCCCAATGGATCTTCATCAGGGCTCTCTCGCTCCAGCTAATGGCACGTTAATGGCACGAAGCCCCGTTTCCATGATCGGAGACGGGGCTCTTTCTGCTGGTGGGCGGTACTGGGTTCGAACCAGTGACCCCTCGCTTGTAAGGCGAGTGCTCTACCGCTGAGCTAACCGCCCCTGATCGGCACTACACCTTACGACACCACAGGGCCCGATCGCACATCCACCGCCCACCCAGGCCCCAGTTCTGGGCGGCCTGCGGCGCGCCAGCCCAGGAGGGCCGCGCCGAGCATGCTCGCGTCCACCCCGAGCGCCGCCGGGACCAAGGGGGGTGCCTCGCGGAAGGCCAGGCGCTTGACGAGGCGGGTGCGTACCGGGTCGAAGAGGGCGGGGCCCGCTTCCGCCAGGCCGCCGCCGAGGACGATCACCGAGGGGTCCAGCAGGAGCGTGTACGTGGCCAGGGCCAGCGACAGGGCCTCCACGGCCTCGTCCCAGACCTCTATGGCGATCGGGTCGTCGGAGGAGACCACCTGCTCCGCCTTGACGCCCTCCACGCCGGCTCGCTGGCTGTAGCGGCGTCCCACCGAGGCCGCCGAGGCGTACGTCTCCAGGCAGCCCAACTGGCCGCACGCGCACTGCTCCCCGTCCGGGAAGACCGGGGTGTGGCCGATCTCGCCGGCCCAGCCGGAGGAGCCGCCGTAGGGCTCGCCGCGGATGATCGAGGCGCCGGCGATTCCCGTGCCGATGGGGAGGAACAGGAAGTCGGACAGGCCCCTGCCCGCGCCCAGGATGCTTTCGGCGAGGCCGCCGGTGCGTACGTCGTGGCCGAGCAGGACCGGGATGTCCAGGCTGGTGAAGCTCGCGGCGGGGACGTCGCGCCAGCCCAGGTTGGCCGCGTAGACGGCGGCGTTGTCGGACACCAGCCCGGGTACGGCCAGGCCGACGCCCGCCGGGATGCCGTCGCCCGAGGAGGCCAGGTGGCTGATGAAGCCGGAGATGGCGGCCACGACCGCCTCCGGGCCCTCCGCTCGGGGGGTCGGGCGCCGCTCGCTCAGCAGCACCGCGCCGGACTCGCTGATCAGGCCGCCCTTCATGGACGTGCCACCGACGTCGAGCGCGACGACGAACGAACTCATTGCGGACACGGAAAGAGACGATAGCGCAGCTCAGCTGGATGTCTGGAAAGAGTCCCGGCCCGTACCGGCGCCAGGAGCCCTCAGGCGCGTCCGAGGACGCGGTTGAGGGCCGCTTCAACCTCCGCCGACAGTCCGGGCGGCGGCGCCACGGAAGAGGCCGTGAGCGCGTCCGAGCGGGCCATCCGCACGGCCCCGCAGGACCGGCACTCCACCTCGCCCAGCCGGCAGATCAGCGCGGCCGACCCGCACGTCGAGCACGAGTCCAGGTCGAGGTCGTGCAGTCGTTGACAGTCCGGGCAGATCAACACCTGGGTCTCTTTGCGCACCCCGCGCTGCCACGGGCTGGCGCCGCGCACCGGGTCGGTCTGCCGGGCCCCGCATCGGTAGCAGGGCATGGTTCCCTCCGAAGTCAAGAAATGTCGGCGAGTGCCTTCACGTAGTCGGCGACGTCACGTGCGGAGGCGATCGGATTGACCACCGACCACCGGATCACGCCCTCGCCGTCGATGACGAAGGTCCCCCGAAGAGCGACCCCCTTCGTCTCATCGAACACACCGTACGCCCGCGCGACCTGTCCGTGTGGCCAGAAATCGGAGAGCAGCGGAAAGGTATAACCCTCGCGATCCGCCCACGCACGGTGCGTGAACACGGAGTCCACCGAGACGGTCAGCAGCTGTGCGCCCTCCAGTGGCTGGTCGCGCAGCGCGGACAGCTCGCCGTGACAGATCCCGCTGAAGGCAAGCGGGTAGAAGACCAGCACGACGTTGGAGCCCCGGAACTGAGACAGGCTCACCGGGGTGCCGTGCTGGTCCTGCAGCTCGAAATCCGGAGCCAGGGCGCCGACCTCGGCAGGATGTGCGTTCACAGGCATCATCCTGCCGCACGGAAGGCGCTCCGGCTCCCTACCGTTTGCCCTTGGGCGTGACGAGCCTGGTCCCGGACCAGTCGGGTGCGGCGGAGATGCTGCTGGTCTGCGAGAGACCCGCGGTGGCGGCATCCTCCCCGATGTCGCTCGGCTCCACGTGGCCCTCGCGCCCGGCCTTGGGAGTCAGCAGCCAGATCTGGCCGCCTTCGGCGAGTGCTCGCATGGCGTCGCTGAGGGCGTCGAAGAGATCCCCGTCGCCGTCGCGCCACCACAGCAGCACCACGTCGACGACGTCGTCGCTCTCCTCGTCCAGCAGCTCGTTACCGGTCAGGTCCTCGATGGAGTCGCGAAGCTCGTCGTCGACGTCCTCGTCCCAACCGATCTCCTGCACCACCTGACCCGGCTTGAGGCCGAGCCGTTCGGCCAGGCCGCGCTCGCCCTGCGCCTGACCCGCGGTCGCGCTCACGTTTATCCCTCCTGCTTGAGTGGCCCCGCTTATGCGGTTTATCGCTTCGGCACAGTCCACACGCTGTGACCCTCAGTCGTCAACGGTCGCCACGGGTACGGCCGTAGTCGGCCGGAATCAATCAGACAAAAACGACAGGCGAACCTGGCGTTGCGGGTTGTCGACGTTCAGATCGACGAGTGCGATCGACTGCCACGTGCCGAGCGCCAATCGCCCGCCCAGCACGGGGACGGTGGCGTACGGCGGGATCAGCGCCGGCATGACGTGCGACCGTCCGTGACCAGGCGAACCGTGGGCGTGACGCCAGCGGTCATCGGGCGGCAGCAGGTCGCGCAGTGCGGCGATCAGGTCGTCGTCGCTGCGCGCGCCCAGCTCGAGCAGGGCCACGCCGGCGGTCGCATGGGGCACGAAAATGTGCAGCAGCCCGTCCTCGCCCTGCGCACGCACGAAATCAGCGCATTCGCCCGTGATGTCGTGCACCGTCTCTCGTGACCCCGTGGCCACAGAGATGATTTCAGATCTCACAGGGAAATCTTACTTATGCACCACGACAGCATCCGGACCGGGAAACACCAGCCCAGTGTGCCCATCGTCGAAGCGCACCATATAGGGAGGTCCGCCGTTGGGGCCCTGGACCTCCATGATCACACCACTCCGGTCCCCTTCGCCGACGATATGCCCGTGCACCAGGAGCCGGTCTCCTACCGCAGCATTCATACCTCCCACATTGGTACGCGGAAAGCCGTACGAAAAGAGTGATTCGCAACTTTTGCTCCCCCTACGGGGGGAGGAAGAAAGATGACCGAAACGTTACGCTGCGCTGATGTGGCGTTTCGGGCTGCGCGGCCGGATGGCGGCGTCGTACGTGCTGGTCACGGCCGCCGCGGTGGTGCTGGTCGAGGCCGTGATCGTGGCCCTGTATGTGATCCCGCAGACCAACGCGACCGACCTGGCCTCGGTGCTGCGGGACCAGGCGGGACGGGACGCCGAGGTGCTCAGCCAGGAGGCGGCCAGGCTGCCGCCGCCGCTGCCCGATGCCTCGGGCCGTGATCTCCTGCAGCAGGCGATGTCGAGGGCTCAGCGGCGAACCCTCGTGGGCGGCGCCGGCCCGCCCGAGCCGGGCTTCGCCATGCTGGAGATGCTCGTCGACCCGGAAGGCGTGATCGTCGCCAGCTCGGCCCCGGAGATCTACGGGGTGGACGGCGGCCTGGACGTCCCGCTGCCGGGCCGCGAGGGAGGCGGCGGCAGGGCCAGGACCAGGACAGGCTCGGCGGTCTGGCACTTCAGCCCCGTGACCGTGAAGACGCCGGTGGGCCTGCAGATCATCGGGTACGTCTACGTCCAGGCCCCGGCGGAGGCCGCGCCCGCCGCGCCGGTCCTGGGCTCGCTCCTGCCTCTGCTGGCGCCCGGGCTGCTGGCGCTGGGGCTGGTGGTGCCGGTCGGGCTGGTGTTCGGCCTGCTCAGCACGCGCCGGCTGACGGGCAGGGTACGCAGGCTGGCCGAGGTCACGACGGCCGTGGCCGGGGGTGACTTCCGGCCCAGGGTCAAGGTCGCGGGCGCCGACGAGGTGAGCACGCTTGAGCGCTCGTTCAACGTCATGACCGACCGGCTCGGCGCGGCGGTCGAGGCGGCCAGGCTGACCGCGCGGGCGGAGGCCCGCCAGGCCGAACGCGGCCGGATCGCCAGGGAGTTGCACGACTCGATCTCCCAGGACCTGTTCTCGCTGAGCCTGCTGGCCGGGGGCATGCGCAGGGCCGCGCCTGACGCCCTGCGCGAACAGGCCGAGGCGATGGAGCGCACCGCCGCCCGCACGATGCGCGAGATGCAGGCGCTGCTGCTGGAGCTGCGGCCGGTGGCCTTGGAGGACGCGGGCCTGCTGCCCGCGCTGGAGGAGCTCTGCCACGCGTACGAGACGCGGCTCGGCGTCGAGGTCGAGGCCGTGCTGGCGGAGGTCGCGCTGTCGCCTGCGGCCGAGCACGCCGTGCTCCGCCTCATCCAGGAGGCGCTCGGCAACGCGATCAAGCACGCGGAGCCGGCCAAGATCACGGTACGGCTGAGCCGCGACGGCGGCCCGGTCACCGTGGAGGTGTCGGACGACGGCCACGGCTTCGACCCCTCCGGCGTGGCCGCCAAGCACGGCATGGGCCTGGCGCTGATGCGCGAGCGGGTGGCGGAGCTCGGCGGCCGATGGGAGATCCACAGCGACGGGAGCGGCACAACAGTGAGAGCGAGCCTGCCATGACGATCCGCGTCCTCATCGTCGATGATCACGAGGTGGTGCGCCAGGGGCTGCGGTTCGTCCTGGAGCAGGAGGAGGGGATCGAGGTCGCCGGCGAGAGCGGCGACGGGGCGGCGGCGCTGCACGCCGTCCGCGGGCTCCGGCCCGACGTGGTGCTGCTCGACCTGGTCATGCCCGTCATGGACGGGCTCGCGGTGCTGGAGAGGCTGCGCGGGCAGGCCGAGCGGCCCGCGGTGATCGTGCTGACCTCGTTCCAGGAGGAGGACAGGGTCGTGGAGGCGGTACGGCTGGGCGCGCTGTCGTACCTGTCCAAGACGACCGCGGTCGACCGGGTGGTGGCGGCCGTGCGGGCCGCGGCCCGCGGCGGCAGCGTGCTGGAGCCCGGGATCGCCGCGCTGCTGCTCGGGCAGGTACGGCAGGGCGGGCGCCCGCGGCCGCTCGACCTGCTCACCCCCAGAGAGCGGCAGGTGCTCTCGGCCCTGGCGAGGGGGCGGTCGAACTCGGAGATCGCCAGGGACCTGCGCATGGGCAGGGAGACCGTCAAGACGCACGTCTCCAGCATCCTGGCCAAGCTCGGTGTGGCCGACCGCACCCAGGCCGCGATCTTCGCGCTCCAGCAGGGCCTCGTCCCGCTGGACGAGGCTCTGGGGTGACGGTGGACCGGCCCCGCGGAGCCGTACCGGGAGGGGTGGCGGTTAGACTCCCTCGGTCACATCGCGCTGTCGCGGGTGAGAACCTCCCGTCTGCGGGGGAGAGTGGAGAGTACGGGCAGCGGGCTAGGGGACATTCGAGCGAAATTTCGTCTGTTTTCCTGTCTTGTTAAATTGCTCCCGCGATGTAACCTTTGGGGGCGATTCGTCCTACCATCGGTGGTCTAGGCCATCTGATCGTCTCTGCCAGCAGGGACACCTGGTTACCGGCCAGTAGAGATGCGTTTTCTACGGCTAGCGACCAGGATGGAAGGCGACCCGCAGGGCTAGACCCACAAGACCAGACATCAGTCATCCTCGGAAGGCGAGACCCAGTGGCTTCCGGACGCCAGCGATTCTCGATCATCAGCGACGGCCTACCCAGCCAGCTGCCTGATGTCGACCCCAGCGAGACCAACGAGTGGCTCGAGTCTCTCGACAACGTCGTCAAGACCGAAGGCCGCACCAGAGCCCGCTATCTCATGCTGCGCATGCTGGAGCGGGCGCGCGAGCACCAGGTCGGCGTGCCGGGTTTGCGGAGCACCGACTACATCAACACCATCCCGCCGGAGCGCGAGCCCTGGTTCCCGGGTGACGAGCACGTCGAGCGCCGCATCCGCGCCTACATCCGCTGGAACGCGGCCATCATGGTGTCCAGGGCCAACGCCCGCACCAACGTCGGCGGCCACATCGCCACCTACGCCTCGGCCGCCTCGCTCTACGAGGTCGGCTTCAACCACTTCTTCCGCGGCAAGGACCACGGCGAGTCCGGCGACCAGGTCTTCTTCCAGGGGCACGCGGCGCCCGGCATCTATGCCCGCGCCTTCCTCGAGGGCCGGCTCAACGAGGCCCAGCTCGACGCGTTCCGCCAGGAGCTGTCGCACGGCTTCCACGGCCTGCCCTCCTATCCCCACCCCCGGCTCATGCCCGACTTCTGGGAGTTCCCGACGGTCTCCATGGGCCTCGGCCCGATCGGCGCGATCTACCAGGCGCGGTTCAACCGCTACCTGCTCAACCGGCAGATCAAGGACACCAGCCGCAGCCACGTGTGGGCGTTCCTGGGCGACGGCGAGATGGACGAGCCCGAGTCGCTCGGCGCGATCGGCCTGGCGGCCCGCGAGGAGCTCGACAACCTCACGTTCGTGATCAACTGCAACCTGCAGCGGCTCGACGGTCCGGTACGCGGCAACGGCAAGATCATCCAGGAGCTGGAGTCGTACTTCCGCGGCGCCGGCTGGAACGTGATCAAGGTCGTGTGGGGCCGCGACTGGGACCCGCTGCTCGCGGCCGACGTCGACGGCGTGCTGGTCAACCAGATGAACACCACGCCCGACGGCCAGTTCCAGACCTATTCCGTCGAGTCGGGCGCCTACATCCGCGAGCACTTCTTCGGCTCCGACCCGCGCCTGCGCAAGATGGTCGAGCACCTGACCGACGACCAGATCCGCAAGCTGTCGCGCGGCGGCCACGATTACCACAAGGTCTACGCGGCCTTCAAGTCCGCCCGCGAGCACGTCGGCCAGCCGACCGTCATCCTCGCCCAGACCATCAAGGGCTGGACCCTGGGCAAGGACTTCGAGGCGCGCAACGCCACCCACCAGATGAAGAAGCTCACCAAGGCCGAGCTGAAGGAGTTCCGCGACCGGCTCTTCCTGCCGATCCCGGACTCGGCGCTGGAGGGCGACCTGCCGCCGTACTTCCACCCGGGCGAGAACGACCCCGAGATCCAGTACATGAAGGAGCGCCGCGCGGCGCTCGGCGGCGTGCTGCCCAAGCGGGTCGTGCGCGCCAAGCCGGTCACGCTGCCCGGCGACGAGGTCTACGGCGGCTTCGCCAAGGGCTCGGGCAAGCAGCAGGTGGCCACCACGATGGCGTTCGTGCGGCTGCTGAAGGATCTCATGCGCGACAAGGAGATCGGCCACCGGTTCGTGCCGATCATCCCGGACGAGGCCCGTACGTTCGGTCTGGACGCCATGTTCCCGACGGCGAAGATCTACTCGCCGCACGGCCAGACGTACGAGGCCGTCGACAGGGAGCTGCTGCTGTCGTACAAGGAGGCCGTGCAGGGGCAGATCCTGCACGAGGGCATCAGCGAGTCGGGCTCGATGGCCTCGGCCATCGCGGCCGGGTCCGCCTACGCCACGCACGGCGAGCACATGATCCCGGTCTACATCTTCTACTCGATGTTCGGCTGGCAGCGCACCGGCGACCAGATGTGGCAGCTGGGCGACCAGATGGGCCGCGGCTTCCTGCTCGGCGCCACCGCGGGCCGCACCACGCTGAACGGCGAGGGCCTGCAGCACGAGGACGGCCACACGCCGCTCATCGCCTCGACCAACCCGGCCGCGGTCTCCTACGACCCGTCCTGGGCGTTCGAGGTGGCCCACATCGTCAAGGACGGCCTGCGGAGGATGTACGGCGACCAGCCGGAAGACGTCTTCTACTACCTGACCGTCTACAACGAGCCCTACCTGCAGCCCGCCCAGCCCGCGAACCTCGATGTGCAGGGCCTGCTCAAGGGCCTGTACAAGTTCGCGGAAGGGCCGCAGACCCAGGGGCCGAAGGCCAACATCCTGTCCTCGGGCGTGGCGGGCCCGTGGGCCATGGAGGCGCAGCGGCTGCTGGCGGAGGACTGGGGCGTGTCGGCCGACGTGTGGTCGGCGACGTCGTGGTCCGAGCTGCGCCGCGAGGCCATGGCCTGCGAGGAGCACAACCTGCTCAACCCCGACACCGAGCAGCGGGTCCCCTACGTGACCCAGGCGCTCTCCCAGGCGCAGGGCCCGTTCGTGGGCGTCAGCGACTACATGAAGGCCGTGCAGGACCAGATCGCGCAGTGGGTGCCGGGTGACTGGTCCTCGCTGGGCACCGACGGGTTCGGCCTGTCCGACACGCGCTCGGCGCTGCGCCGGCACTTCCACGTGGACGCCGCCTCCATCACGCTGGCCGTGCTGACCAGCCTGGTCAAGCGGGGCGAGCTCGACGGCGAGGTGCTGCGCGAGGCCATCGCCCGCTACCACCTCAAGAACGGCGTCACCGAGGCCGGTGGCGCGGAGAGCAACGACACCCAGTCGATGGGCGTCTGAGTCATCCACGAGCGGCGCCCCCGCGAAGATCCTTTCGCGGGGGCGCCGTCATTTTCGGCGCCCACGCCGATAGGCCTGTGAGGCGGCACGTTGAGGAGGGGTACGTGCCGCCTCACCCGGGTATGGTGCCCAGTCCCGTATTGTGGGCACTACTTCCCCCTGAGAGACGAGGGGAAATCTGTTCTATGCGACGCGTCCTAGCCGCCGCCCTGCTCATGACGGCCGCCGCCGGCTGCTCCACAGTTCCGGCCGCCGAGCCCGCCACGCAGTCCACGGCGCACACTGACACGATCAACTGGGGACCGTGCACCGACATCAAGCGCCCTGACGGCGAGCCGCCGGCCCGCCAGGACTCGTCCGTACGGTGTGGCAAGCTCGCGGTGCCCCTGGACTACGCCAAGCCCGACGGGGAGAAGATAGAGCTGGCGCTCATCAAGCTGGCGGCCACGGGCAAGGGCAAGAAACTGGGCTCGGTGGTGTTCAACTTCGGCGGCCCCGGCGCCTCGGGCGTCGACACCCTCGACCAGGCCGGCAAGGCGCTCACCGCGCTGCGCGACCGCTACGACCTGGTCAGCTTCGACCCGCGCGGCGTCCAGCGCAGCTCCGGGGTGCGCTGCGGCGACACCGCCGAGATGGACAGGTACACCTCTTTGGACACCCTGCCCGTCGACAACCAGACGCACCAGGATACCGCGGCGGCCAACAAGCAGTTCGCGGCGCTCTGCCGGCAGGACTCCGGGAAGATCCTCCCGTACGTCGGCACCGTGAACGCCGCCCGCGACATGGACAGGATCCGCGCCGCGGTGGGCGATCCGAAGCTCAACTACGTCGGCATGTCGTACGGCACGCAGCTCGGCGCCGTGTACGCCACGGAGTTCCCCAAGAAGGTGGGCCGCATGGTGCTCGACGCGCCGCTGGACCCGACGGTGACGTTCGAGCAGCGGACGCTGGTGCAGACGCGGGGGTTCCAGCGGGCGTACGAGAGTTTCCTGCGGGCGTGCGTCAAGAACAAGTGCGACATCGGCAAGGACCAGGCCACCGCCAACGCGAACATCGAGAAGCTGATGAACCAGCTCACCGACAAGCCGATGACGGTCCGCGGGCGCGAGCTCACCCAGGGCCTGGCCGGCACGGGCGTGGCGGCGGCGCTGTACTCGGAGCTGACCTGGCCGTTCCTGGAGCAGGCGCTCAGTGAGGCGCTCAAGGGCCGGGGCGAGGCGCTGATGTACCTGGCCGACTCCTACACGGGCCGCGCCGAGGACGGCAAGTACTCGACGCAGATGACCAGCTTCCCGGCCATCACCTGCGTGGACACCTCCGAACGGCCCAGCGAGCAGGAGATCCGGCGCACGGAGGCGGCCGCCATGAAGATCTCGCCGCTGTTCGGCAGCGAGGGCTCGGGCGGGCTGTGCCGGTTCTGGCCGGTGAAGGGGAGCGATGGGGCACGGCACGTGAACGCCACGGGGTCCGCGCCGATCGTCGTGGTCGGCGGCAGGGGCGACCCCGCCACGCCGTACGAGTGGGCGCCCAAGCTGACGGCCCAGCTCAAGACCGCCACCCTGGTCACGTACGAGGGTGAGGGGCACGGGGCCTACCTGTCGGGGAGCAAGTGCGTGCAGGGACTCGTCGACGGGTTCCTGATCGACGGCAAGCTCCCGGCGAAGGGCGCCACCTGCCCGGCGGCCTGATCCGGCCCCCGTCTAGTGTGGCGCTGTGACGTACGACTCGCTTATCGACACAGAGGCCGCGCGCCTCGGCGCCCTGGCCACGGACCTGTCCGTCCCGGTGCCCACGTGCCCGGGATGGACGCTGGCCGACCTGGTCACGCATGTCGGCCAGACCCATCGCTGGGTCGTCCACGTGCTGCGTAACCAGGTCCAGGAGCGGATCTGGTCGCGCCAGGTGTCCAGCGGGCTGGCCGAGGGCCGAAGTGGCGACGCGGCCTGGCTGGCCGCGGGGGCCGCCGAACTGCTCGACACGCTCCGCACCACCGACCCGTCGCTCGCGGTGTGGACGTGGGGCCCTGACCGGCAGGCGTCCTGGTGGCCGCGCCGCATGGTCTTCGAGCTGGTGATCCACCGGGCCGACGCGGAGCTGGCGCTCGGCATCGACCCGGTCATCCCGGCGGAGGTGGCGATCGACGGCGTCGAGGAGTTTCTGCACAACCTGCCGTCCGCCGGCTGGATCACCCCGCGGCTGGCGGAGCTCGGCGTGGAGGGGGCCACGATCCACCTCCACGCGACCGACGCCGACGGCGAGTGGACCATCACCCAGGGCCCGGCCGGGAAGATCTCCTGGGAGCGCGGGCACGCCAAGGGCGACAGCGCGGTCCAGGGGAAGGCCCAGGACCTGCTGCTCCTGTTGTACGGCCGGCGCTCACCCGACGCGCTCACGGTCCACGGCGACGCGGACCTCCTCAACCGCTGGCTGGCCACGGCAGCTTTCTGAGCTTGGGTGGCCCTGGACGCGCCGCCGCTCGGCGATCGGCGGCGTGTCCAGGGCCGGGTGAACCGCTCTGTGCGAAGCGAACCGTCCGGATGCCGGAGTCGGCGGGGAAGGCGCTCCCTCCGGCCCGCGAACGGATGATCATCCAGGTGTCGTGACGTCGCCGATCACCTTCGGTGGAAGATCCCGAAGACGCTGCCCGACATGTCACGTAGGTAGGCGAAGTCGGTGCCGGCGCCGTCGTCGATCACCTTCGTGATCACCTTGCCGCCGAGCGACTCGCTCTTGGCGCAGGTCGCCTCGACGTCGGCAACCTCCACGTGGAAGATCGCATGCGCGGGGAACTCGCCCTTGGTGTTGAACAGCCCGCCGGCGGGCCGCTCACCGCCCGGATAGTTGATCAACCGGTAGTCGAGCGCCCCCTCGTCGCGGGCGAACGTCCAGCCGAACAGCCCGCCATAGAACGCCTGCGCGCCCTCGGGGTCGTCGGTCGCCACCTCGAACCAGGTCACCGTGTTGTCCATCGTCGTCTCCAACTGTTTTTTCTCGAACAAGACAACGATCTAACGGGTTGGCGACAACCCTATGTCGGTGTTTTCGGTTGACTAATCGAGCACAGTGCCGTGCACGATCATCTCGGGCACGTCGGGGGCGAAGCCTTCGAGCGGCCGGTCGGGACAGCGCTCGGCGGTCACGGTGGCGGCGGCGATCCGATCGAGCCGGAAGACCCGCACGTCATCGCGCAGCCGGCACCACGCCACGAGATACCAGAACCCGCCCCGGCCGCCGAGGAACACGCCCGGCTCGACGTCGCGCGAGGTCAGCATGCCCTTGGCGTCGGCGTAGTCGAGCCGGAGCACGCGCCGCCGCAACAGCGCCTCCTCGATGGCCCGGGAGATCCCCTCGGCGCCGAGCGGCTGGGTCTGCGCGCCGGGCTCGGGCGGCAGGTGGACGAGCTGCACCCGTCGCGCCAGCTCCCTGGCCAGCTCGCCCTCGGGCCCCGGCATCGCGGCCACCACCTTGCGTAACGCGCTGCGCGCCTGCCGGCCGAACGGCTGGTCGCCGGCCTGGCTGAGCGCCACCGCGATGGCCACCGCCTCGGCCGGGGTGAAGTTGAGCGGGGGGAGGGTCATCTTCTTGTCGATGGCATAACCGCCCTTGCGGCCCGGCTCCGCGTAGATCGGCACTCCTGACTCCTGCAGGGCGGTGATGTCGCGCTCGATCGTCCGCACGCTCACCTCGAACCGCTTGGCCAGCTCGCGTGCGGAGCGGCAGCGGGGCGCGATGGCGCGCAGGTCCTCGACGAGCGCGTAGAGCCGGTCGGTACGATTCACAGCCGCGACGCTACGCCCCGCCACCGACAATCGCGGCGCGTCCTCCTGCCCGGCAACCGCTGCCTCACCGCACGGTCACAGGGGTCTCACGTCCCGGAGGCGCCCAATAATCAGTGTGATTCAGCACGCTGATCACTACCGTTGGAGGTTCGATTCCTGCCAGGGACCCCCCTTGCCCCTGGCGCCCATTTGCTGGGCAATCCGGTAGGAGCCACCACATCAGTGCTGCCTGTATGGCTGACAAGGAGCGCAAGCAATGGCTCGTGATCCCCTCGCAGCGGTCTCCACGATCGCCACCCCGCAGACGTGCACCATCCCCGGCCGTATGGTCAATGCGTCGAAGGTGAACCCAAGTACGAACCTGTGGGAGATCGCCTCCTGGCGGGACCTCGGTGGCGGCACCGACCTGTCGCTGCCGTTCACCTGGACGTCCGAGAGGCAGCTCAGCGTGGATGGGATTGTGGCGTTCTGCACGGATGAGGCTACCGAGATCTTCACCGCGAATGGTTGGCGGACATTCGACAAGCTGAACGCGGGTGATGAGGTCTATACCCTGGATCATGAGACCGGTGTGGCTCGTTGGGAGCCGGTGAGAGCGGTCAACGTGCTTCCCCCCATGCGTCGGCCGATGATGCGGATGGAGGGCCGAGGACACTCGTCGCTCACGACATTGGACCATCGCTGGCCCGTCAGGCACCGGGGTAATTCGTCCTGGGGACGCAGGTGGAAGACGTCGGAGACGCTGAACGCGGTGGACTACATCCAGCGTGCGGCACCCAATGCTGATGCCCCTCAGCACCCGAAGTTCGCCGATGCCTTCGTGGAGCTGATGGCCTGGATCTGGACTGAGGGGCACATCAAGGAGTCTGTGGCCATCAAGATTGCCCAGTCGCACGTCGTGCACCCGGATCACTGCACACGGATCGACCTGGCCTTGCGTAACTACATCGGGCCGGAATTCGACGGTGACATGCGGTCGATCAGGGGATCGGGGCGTCCGGCCTGGCGTCGCTCCACTCGCGAGTGTGGTACGTCGTATTGGCACATGAATCAGGCGGCTTCCGCGCCATTCTTCGACTGGATGACGCGGCCTGAAAAGGTAGTGTCCACCGACTTCCTTCGCCTGCTCACGCCTGCGCAGCTTACCCTTTACATCGAAACGTCATTCGATGGCGACGGTTTCAACCGACGTAATCGGCTGGCGCAGACGAGCCGTGCCCGGGCGGAGGCATTCCAGGCGGCGCTGATACTCGGTGGCCACCCGACGACGCTGACGGAGATCAACAACGACCACAATCGCCAGTGGGAGGTCGGGAAGCTGCGTTCCGCGCAATTCGCGCCAGTGCAGCATGCTACCAATATCGATGCCCGTCCATTCAAAATGGAAATCGTCGAGTATGACGGCGTCGTATGGTGTCCCACAACGCCCAGTGGGACATGGCTCGCACGCCGGAGCGGGACGGTCTATTGGACCGGCAACACCGACAACGAGACCTGGGCGGGCCCCGCCCACCCGACCCAGGCCCTCAAGGCCTACCGCCGCAAGATCAACGCGCAGGCCCGCGTCGTCGTCGCCGCGATGACCGCCGCCGGTTACTCGATCGGCGACCCGGATGATGACGGAGTGCTCAATGTCGCCGGGCTGGACGCCTCGCTCCCGCTCGTCGTCAACGGATTCATCCGCCCCTGAGCGCTACCAGCGGTGGTGAACCTGGGGGCGGATCAGGTCGTCGTAGACCTCCTGGACCGCCTTCAGGGTCGCGGCGTCGAGCGGAGGCAGGGCCGCCGCGGACGCGTTGGCGGTGGCCTGGGCCGGGTTGCGGGCGCCCGGGATGACCACCGAGACGCCCGCCTGGTCCAGGATCCAGCGGAGGGCGAACTGGGCCATCGTCACGCCCGGGGGCACCAGCGGGGCCAGGCGGCGGACCGCCTCCAGGCCGGTGCCGAAGTCCACGCCCGAGAAGGTCTCACCGACGTCGAACGCCTCTCCCTGCCGGTTGTAGTTGCGGTGGTCGTCCGGGCCGAAGGTCGTGTGCTCGTCGTACCGGCCGGACAGCAGGCCGCTGGCGAGGGGGACCCGGGCGATGATGCCCACCCCGGCGGCGCGGGCGGCGGGCAGGACCTGCTCCAGCGGCTTGAGCCGGAACGCGTTGAGAATGATCTGCACGGACGCCACGCCCGGCCGCGCGATCGCCGTCAGCGCCTCCTCGCACGTCTCCACGCTGACCCCGTACGCCGCGATCTTCTGCTCGGTCACCAGCGTGTCAAGGGCGTCGAAGACCGCGTCCGTCGAGTACACCGGAGTCGGCGGGCAGTGGAGCTGGACCAGGTCGATGGTGTCCACGCCCAAGTTGCGCCGGGAGCGCTCGTTCCAGGCACGGAAGTTGGACATCACATAGTTCGAGGGGAGCTGCTCGAGCCGGCGGCCCATCTTGCTGGCCACGGTCAGCTCCGGCCGGTCCTTGGCGAAGCGGCCGACGATCTGCTCGCTGCGCCCGTCGCCGTAGACGTCGGCCGTGTCGATGAAGGTGACGCCCGCGTCCACGGCGGCACTCAGGGTGGCGACGGCGTCGTCCTCCGTCACCTGCCCCCAGTCGGCGCCGAGCTGCCACGCGCCCAGGCCGACGATGCCCACCTGGCGTCCTGTCCGTCCCAACGTGCGTTTTTCCATAGGCAACAGTGTCCAGGATGGTCACGTGGACCCTGGCCGAGGGGCGCGACGGCGCTCACCGTGGTGCCCATTTTGCGTACTCGGCGGGGTCCACTCCAGACTGAACGGCATGATTCGACCCGCCACGCCCGCAGATGTGCCGCAGATCGTCAGCATGATCCGTGAGCTCGCCGAGTACGAGAAGGCCGCACACGAGGTCCGGGTGACCGAGCAGCAGCTCGACGCCGCACTCTTCTCCGACCGCCCCGCCGCGTTCGTCCACATCGCCGAGGAGAACGGCGAGGTGGTCGGCTTCACGCTGTGGTTCCTCACCTTCTCGACCTGGCGAGGAGTGCACGGCATCTACATGGAGGACCTCTACGTACGCCCCCAGCACCGCGGCGGCGGCCACGGCCTGGCGCTCATGCGGGAGCTGGCCGCGATCTGCGCCGAGCGCGGCTACCAGCGGCTCGAATGGGCGGTCCTCGACTGGAACGAGCCCAGCATCGGCTTCTACGACAAGCTCGGCGCGGTGCGTCAGGACGAGTGGCTGAAGTACCGGCTGACCGACGAGCCGCTCCAGCGCCTGGGCGCCCGCCAGGACTGAGGTCACCTACAGTGACGCAAGCGACGCCGATGTTTCCGCGGACAACAGTTGATCATTACGAACATGTTTCGTCCGTGACGCTTGTGCGTGGCTTGTTACAGCGGTGAATCACTCGTAACGAACGCACAGCCACGGATTGTCAAAGTGCGTAACGAGCCCTTCCTACCTTGGAGATCCCCGGACGCCGAGTGTAGGAGAGTTCGATGGCGCGGTGGATCGCTGAGTGGCACCCCGATGACCCAGCCTTCTGGGAGAGTTCAGGCAAGCGTGTCGCACGGCGCAACCTGATCTATTCGATCTTCGCCGAGCACCTCGGCTTCACCGTGTGGACGTTGTGGAGCATCGTGGCCACCAAGATGGGGGCCTACGAGTTCTCCACCGACCAGCTCTTCTGGCTGGTCGCGCTGCCGAACCTGGTCGGCTCGGTGCTACGCGTGCCCTACACGTTCGGCCCGGCCAAGTTCGGCGGGCGCAACTTCACCGTGTTGAGCTCGATGCTGCTGCTCATCCCCGCCGTGCTGCTCGGGGTGGCGGTCAGCAACCCGGCCACGCCGTACTGGCTCTTCCTGGTGATCGCGGCCCTGGCCGGCTTCGGCGGCGGGAACTTCGCCTCCAGCATGGCCAACATCACCTACTTCTACCCCCGCAAGAAGCAGGGGGTCGCGCTGGGCCTGAACGCGGCCGGCGGCAACATCGGCGTCAGCTCCGTCCAGCTCGTCATGCCGCTGGTGATCGGCGCGTTCGGCCTGGCCGCCGCCGGATGGTTCTGGATCCCGTTCGTCGTCGTGGCCGGCGCCTGCGCGTGGTTCTTCATGGACAACCTCACCAGCGCCAAGGCCGACCCGCGCCAGCAGCTCGCGGTGGCGGGCAAGGCTCAGACGTGGATCATGTCCTTCCTGTACATCGGGACGTTCGGCTCGTTCATCGGCTACTCCACGGCCTTCCCGCTGCTCAGCAAGAGCCTCTTCCCCGAGGCCCCGTTCGCCGCGGTGGCGTTCGTCGGGCCGCTGCTGGGCTCGCTGATCAGGCCGGTGGGCGGCTGGCTGGCCGACAGGCTCGGCGGCGCCCCCGTCACGCTGTGGAACTTCGCCGGGATGGGCGGCGGCGTGCTCCTGGTCTGGCTGGCCAGCTCCGCCGGCAACTTCTGGCTGTTCTTCCTGTCCTTCCAGCTCCTGTTCGTGACCGCCGGCATCGGGAACGGCTCCACGTACCGGATGATCCCCGCCATCTTCCAGGCCAAGGCGATCGCCGAGCGCGGCGAGAGCGAGGAGAGCCTGCTGTACGGAAAGCGCCAGGCGTCCGCCGCCATCGGCATCATCTCGGCGGTCGGAGCACTGGGCGGATTCCTCATCAACCGGGCGTTCGGGATGTCGTTCGCCGCCGCCGGGACCCCGGCACCCGCCTTCCTCGCCTTCGGGGCCTTCTATGTGTCCTGTTTCGCCCTGACCTGGTGGTGCTACACCCGCAAGGTCGGCTCCTCGGTCGTGGCCAGCCTCGCCTATGCCCGGGTCTGACGTGACGAGAACTCACTGCCCGTACTGCGCGCTCCAGTGCGGCATGGAGATCGGCCCGGGGCTGGCCATCAGCCCCAGGACCGACATCCCTGCCAACGCCTCGGGCGCGCTGTGCCAGAAGGGCTGGACAGCGGGCGAGCTGCTCACCAACGGCGAGCGCCTGACCGCCCCGCTCCTGCACGGCGAGCCCGTGGAGTGGGACGTCGCCCTCGACTACGTGGCGGAGCGGCTGGCCGCCATCCGCGCCGAACACGGCCCCGACGGCGTGGCCGTGTTCGGCGGCGGCGGGCTCACGAACGAGAAGGCCTACACGCTCGGCAAGTTCGCCCGGGTCGCGCTGGGCACGAGCCAGATCGACTACAACGGCCGGTTCTGCATGTCGTCGGCCGCGGCAGCCTCGATCAAGGCGTTCGGGATGGACCGCGGCATGCCGTTCCCCATCACCGACCTGCCCGAGGCCGACGTGGTGCTCCTGGCCGGCGGGAACGTCGCCGAGACCATGCCGCCGTTCGTGCGCCACCTGAGCGGCCCGCGCGTGATCGTCATCGACCCGAGGCGCACGCAGACGGCCAAGCTGGCCTGGCTGCACCTGCAGCCCACGCCCGGCACCGACCTGGCCCTGGCGCTCGGGATGCTGCACCTGGCCATCGCGGACGAGCTCGTGGACGAGGCGTACGTGGCCGCCCGCACCACCGGCTTCGAGGAGGTGCGCACGTCGCTGGCCTCCTGGTGGCCGGAGCGGGTGGAGCGGATCACCGGAGTGCCGGTCTACCGGATGCGGCAGGCGGTCAGGGCACTGGCCGCGGCGGGCAACGCCTACATCCTGACCGGGCGCGGCGCAGAGCAGCACGCCAAGGGCACCGACACGGTCAGCGCGTTCATCAACCTGGCACTGGCGCTGGGCCTGCCCGGCCGGCACGGCTCCGGGTACGGATGCGTGACCGGCCAGGGCAACGGACAGGGCGGCAGGGAGCACGGGCAGAAGGCCGACCAGCTCCCCGGCTACCGCAAGATCGACGACCCGGCGGCCCGGGAGCACGTGGCCGGCGTGTGGGGGGTCCCCGCGGACAGCCTCCCGGGGCCCGGGCGGTCGGCGTACGAGCTGCTCGACGCACTCGGCACCCCGGGCGGGCCGCGGGCGCTGCTGCTGTTCGGGTCCAACCCGGTGATCTCCGCGCCGGCCGCCGAGCACGTGGCCGAGCGCATCGCCTCCTTGGACCTGCTCGTGACCTGCGACTTCGTGATGTCCGAGACCGCCGCGCTGGCCGACGTGGTGTTCCCGGTGACGCAGTGGGCCGAGGAGAGCGGCACCATGACCAACCTCGAGGGCCGCGTCCTGCTCCGCAGCCAGGCCGTAGCGCCGCCCGAGGGCGTCAGGAGCGACCTCGACGTGATCGCCGGACTGGCCGAACGGCTCGGGCACCGCTTCGAGACCGAGCCCGTCAAGATCTTCGACGAGCTGCGCCGGGCGAGCAAGGGCGGGCTCGCCGACTACTCGGGCATCACCTACGAGCGCATCGCCGCCGAGAAGGGCGTCTTCTGGCCCTGCCCGGAGCCCGGGCACCCCGGCACGCCGCGCCCGTTCCTCGACTCCTTCGCCACTCCGGACGGCCGGGCCAGGTTCGTGCCCGTCCAGCACCGGCCCGCGGCCGAGGAGACCGACGAGGACTACCCGGTCTACCTGAGCACCGGCCGGGTGCTCGCCCACTACCAGAGCGGCGCCCAGACCCGCAGGATCGCGTCGCTCGTCCAGGCCGCCCCCGAGCCGTTCGTCGAGCTGCACCCGGACCTCGCCGAGGAGCTCGACATCTCGCCGGGGGACATCGTGCGCGTCAGCAGCAGGAGGGGCGAAGGCAAGGCCGTGGCCAGGATCAGCGACGCCATCAGGCGCGACACCGTTTTCATGCCCTTCCACTGGGAGGGCGCCAACCGGCTCACCAACCCGGCGCTGGACCCGACGTCGAGGATGCCGGAGTTCAAGGTCTGCGCGGTCAGGGTGGAGAGGGACTCATGATGAGGCTCGTCGTCGTCGGCAACGGGATGGCCGGGTCGCGGCTGGTCAGCGAGGTACGCGACCGGGACCCGCACATCAAGATCACTGTTTTCGGCGCGGAGTCGCGCCAGCCGTACAACCGGGTGCTGCTGTCCAACGTGCTGGCCGGCAGCTCGCGCCCCGATCAGGTGCGCCTGATCGACTCCTCGTGGTACGACGCACACCACGTCGAGGCCGCGTTCGGCGACGCGGTCGCCCACATCGACAGGGAGACCAGGCACGTGGTGACCGAGGGCGGGCGGCGCGAGCCGTACGACCTGCTGGTCCTGGCCACCGGCAGCGAGGCGATCGTGCCGCCGCTCCCCGGCGTGGAGCGGGCCATCCCGTTCCGCACGCTCGACGACTGCGAGCGCATCATGGAGGCCGCGCAGCAGGCCCGCAGGGCCGTGGTCGTCGGCGGCGGCCTGCTCGGCATCGAGGCGGCCCGCGGGCTGGCCGGACGCGGGCTGCCCGTGACGCTGCTGCACCTGGCCGGGCACCTCATGGAACGCCAGCTCGACGTCGAGGCGGGCGAGGTGCTCGGCGAGACGCTGGCCGGGCTCGGCGTGGACATCCGCACCGGCGTCAGCGCCGAGTCGGTGGCGGAGGACGGCGTCCGGCTGACCGGCGGCGAGCTGGTCGAGGCGGACCTCGTGGTCCTGGCCTGCGGCGTCCGCCCCGTCACCGGGCTGGCCTCCGACGCCGGCCTGGAGGTGCGCCGCGGGGTCGTCGTGGACGACGAGCTGCGTACCGAAGACCCGTCGATCTTCGCCATCGGCGAGTGCGCGGAGCATGACGGCACCGTGTACGGCCTGGTCGCGCCCGCCTGGGAGCAGGCCACCGTGGCCGCCGACGTCATCACCGGCGGCAAGGCGCTCTACCGGGGCTCCAGGCTGGTCACCAGGCTCAAGGCCAGGAGCGTCGAGCTGGCCGCGATGGGCGAGACCCAGCTCACCGAGGAGCACGCGGAGGTGGTGCGCTTCAGCCACCGGGCCCGCGGCACGTACCGCAAGCTCGTCATCCGCGACGGGCGGCTGGTCGGCGCGATCGTGCTGGGCGAGAGCGACGCCGTGGGCACGCTCACCCAACTCTTCGACCGCGGCGCGCCGGTGCCGGGGGACCGGGCCGGGCTGCTGTTCCCGGGGTTGTCGACGGCGCCGGTGGCAGAAAGTCCGACGCTGATACCGGACGCGGCCAAGATCTGCCAGTGCAACAACGTGACCAAGGGCCAGATCAGGGCGTGCTGGGAGGCCGGGGCACGCGACGTGGCCGGAGTGGCGGCCGCGACCAGGGCCACGACCGGATGCGGCACCTGCCGCGACGCCGTGGAGGGCATCGTCGGCTGGCTGTGCGAGCAGGAAGGGATTTCCGTATGAGCAGGATCGTCGTCGTTGGGTACGGGCCGACGGCCCACCGGCTCGTCGAAACCCTGGTGGACAAGGGCTTCGACGGCCGGATCACCGTCATCGGGGAGGAGCCGCGCCCGGCGTACGACCGGGTGGCCCTGACCTCCTATCTGTCCGGCATCACCGCCGAGGACCTCACCTACCAGGTGCCCACAGGTGTCGTGACGAGGCTGAGCAGCCGCGTGACCGGGATCGAGCGGGACGCCCGTTACGTCACCCTCGCGGACGGCAGCACCGAGTCCTATGACGTGCTCGTGCTGGCCACGGGGTCGGCGCCGTTCGTGCCGCCGGTGCCCGGCGCCGAGCACGCCTTCGTCTACCGGACCCTCGAGGACCTGGACGCCATCAGGGTGGCCGCCAAGGACGCGGTCGAGGGCGTCGTGGTGGGCGGCGGGCTGCTCGGCCTGGAGGCCGCGGACGCGCTGCGGGCGCTCGGGCTGAAGGCGCACATCGTCGAGATGAGCCCCTGGCTGATGCCGCGGCAGGTGGACGAGGGCGGCGGCTCGGTGCTGAAGTCGCACATCGAGGGGCTCGGGCTGAGCGTGCACGCCGGGGCCGGCGTGCAGGAGATCGTCGCCGGCGACGACGGCCAGGTCGTGGGGCTGCGCAAGCCGGACGGGACGCTGGTGGACGCGCAGGTCGTGGTCTTCTCGGCAGGCATCAGGCCGCGGGACGAGCTGGCCAGGTCGTCCGGGCTCGAGGTGGGCGATCGGGGCGGCATCGTGGTGGACTCCTCGATGCTCACCTCCGACCCCTCGATCTACGCGATCGGCGAGTGCGCGCTGGTCGGCGGCATGGTCTACGGGCTGGTCGGGCCGTGCAACACGATGGCCGAGGTGGCGGCCGACCGGATCATGGGCGGCGCCTCGGCCTTCGAGGGCGCCGACATGTCCACGAAGCTCAAGCTGCTGGGCGTCGAGGTGGCGCAGTTCGGGGCGATGACGGGGGCGCTCGACGTCACCTACATGGACCCCGTGGGCGGCGTCTACAAGAAGCTGTTCATCAGCGACGACGCGAAGACGCTGCTCGGCGGCATCTGCGTGGGCGACGCCTCCCCGTACACCTCCCTGCGGCCCTTCGTGGGCAAACAGCTGCCCGCCGCGCCGTCCGACCTGCTGTTCAGCGGCGCCGGGGCCACCCTGGACCTGCCCGACGAGGCGCAGGTGTGCTCGTGCAACAACGTGTGCGCGGGCGACATCCGCACGGCCATCGCCGACAAGGGCGTCACCGACGTGCCCGGCATCAAGGCCTGCACGCGCGCCGGCACGACGTGCGGCAGCTGCGTGCCGATGCTCAAGCAGCTGCTGGAGAAGTCGGGCGTCGAGGTCAGCAAGGCGCTGTGCGAGCACTTCACGTACTCGCGGGCCGAGCTCTTCGACATCGTACGGGTCCGCAAGATCACCACGTTCTCCCAGCTCATCACCGAGCACGGCCACGGCAGGGGCTGCGACATCTGCAAGCCGGCCGTCGCCTCGATCCTGGCCTCCCTGCACAACGGCCACGTGCTCGAGGGCGAGCGGGCCGCGCTCCAGGACACCAACGACGCCTACCTCGCCAACATGCAGAAGAACGGCACGTACTCGGTCGTGCCGCGCATCCCCGGCGGCGAGATCACCCCCGACAAGCTCATCGTGATCGGCGAGGTGGCCCGCGACTTCGGCCTCTACACGAAGATCACCGGTGGGCAGCGCATCGACCTGTTCGGGGCCCGCATCGACCAGCTCCCGGAGATCTGGCGGCGGCTGGTGGACGCCGGGTTCGAGTCGGGCCACGCCTACGGCAAGGCTCTGCGCACGGTGAAGTCGTGCGTGGGCTCGACCTGGTGCCGCTACGGCGTGCAGGACTCGGTCGGCCTGGCCATCGCGCTGGAGCTGCGCTACCGCGGCCTGCGCTCGCCGCACAAGCTCAAGTCGGCCGTCTCCGGCTGCGCCCGCGAGTGCGCCGAGGCCAGGTCGAAAGACTTCGGGATCATCGCCACCGAGCAGGGCTGGAACCTGTACGTCGGCGGCAACGGCGGCTTCAAGCCCCGCCACGCCGACCTGCTGGCCACGGACCTGAGCACGGACGAGCTGATCAGGACCATCGACAGATTCCTCATGTTCTACATCCGCACGGCCGACCGGCTGCAGCGCACCGCCGCCTGGCTCGAGTCGCTGGACGGCGGGCTCGACTACCTCCGCGAGGTGATCATGGAAGACTCGCTCGGCATCTGCGCCGACCTGGACGCTCAGATGGAGCACCACATCGCCACGTACGCCGACGAGTGGGCGGCCACCCTGGACGACCCCGAGAAGCTGAGCAGGTTCGTCAGCTTCGTCAACGCCCCCGGCGTGCCCGACCCGTCGATCGTCTTCGCCAGCGAGCGCGGCCAGATCAAGCCGGTGATGGCCCGATGAGCTGGACGCGGATCTGCGAATACGAGGCCATGCTGCCGGAACGCGGCGTCTGCGCCCTGGTGAACGGCGTGCAGGTGGCCATCTTCCGCACCTACGACGGCACGCTGCACGCGCTGGACAACCTCGACCCGTTCAGCGGCGCGTACGTGCTCTCACGCGGCATCGTCGGCACCAGGAAGGGCGAGCCGACCGTGGCATCGCCGCTGCACAAGCAGGTGTTCTCGCTGGTGTCGGGGCGGTGCCTGGACGAGGACGCGGTGTCCGTGCCGGTCTATCCGGTACGGGTGGCGGAGGGCGGAGTGGAGGTCGGCCTCTAGTCGCCCGCCAGGACCATGCCCAGGCCGTAAGCTCGCACCACGGCCTGGGTACGGTCCCTCGCGCCCAACTTGTCCAGGACGTCCAGCATCGCGGTGACGAGGTCCGCTGCGGGGGAGCGCTTGAGCACGTAGCCGGCCGCGCGTAGCGCGCCCCGGACGAGCTGGTCGTTCTCGAACGTCGTGACCACGACGACCCGGGTCCGCGGCGAGAGGCGGGCCAGCTCCTGCGTGGCGGGCAGCGTCGCCTGCACCCGCCATGTGTGCACGAGCGCGCCGAGGGCGCCCAGCGTGGGCGTCTGCGCCGTGCTGCCCTCGTCGAGCACCCGCAGCAGCACGTCCAGCTCCTGCTGCGCGCCACGCGCGGCGCTCACCAGCTGGTCGAGCGAGCGCTCGGCCGCCGGGACGGTCTCCGGCCGCCGCAGGCCCGCCTGAGCCGTCATGGGTGCCGGTGCTGCACGGGCGCCCGGTTCTCGCTGTGGGGGATGCTGCTCGGCGCTGCCGTTCTGGCATATCGGCTGCGCCGCGGGCACGCCGGGGGCTATGCTCCAGTCTCCACCGGGGGATAGACGTGGGGGCTCGTATGGGCCGCCGGCAGCACGCAACGCCGTCCTGAGTCGACGCTGTCGCAACGTTCGGCGTCCTCACGTTGGGGGAGAGGTTCGGGGTTCGCCTGAATTCGCTGCACTGCACGGACGCTATCGGCGGTGCCCGGTGAGCTGGTCTCGCGGTGGCAACGATCAAAGCTCTGACCGGTCTCACCAATTCCAGTGAACCGTTACTGTGAGTAATACCCCGTCCAGGTAAAGGCGTCGTGCGGAGTGGCCAAACCCCGCATTCGCTCATGACCGGCAGGGGCATCAAAGCGGCCATGAGCAAGATTTTTCTGCGCAGAGGGCTCCTGCTGGCGGCGGTCGTCCCTGCCCTCCTGGCCGCGGGCTGCGCCGCGGGCGGTAACGGTACGCAAGCGATGAAGGGAGCGGCGAGCCCGGCGACGCCGACGGAGGAGACGTCACCCACCGAGACCGAGACCGATGGCGAGTCCCCGGAGGAGACGGGGAACGAGAGCGCCACGCCGACCGATACCGGCGCCGGGCTGCCCCGTTCGGCTATCGAGGACTTCTTCTCCGCGCTCAAGTCCGGGAACCTGGACCAGGTCGTCGGCGCGTTCGCCAGTACCGCGGTGGTCGAGCTGGACGGCGCGGCCACGGCGGAGAGCTCCGAGGCGATCCGCGGCCTCTTCCAGAAGCGGCTCCAGGCCGGGGGCGAGCGGCAGGCCACGCACACCGTCGAGGACGTGCGCACGATCGGCGACAAGAACGCCGTCGTCCGCTCGACGAGCAAGGCGGGCAATCGGACCCACCGCGAGATGTTCCTGCTCATGAAGGACGGCGCGGAGTGGAAGATCTCGGAGCTGATGAACAACCAGCCGTCGTGACCCCGGCTGGGCGCGGCGAGGAAGGCGTGGAGGTTCGCGCGCTCGGTCGGCAATGGGAGTTATTACGAGGGCGGCGTGCGGACCGCGGAAATCAAACATTTACCGCGATATTTATGGGACGGGCTAAGTCCGCGGGGTGTCGCCGGGGATGCGCGGAGTGATGCGGCGCTGGTCGACGAGCGCCAGGTACACGGCGAAGGCGCCGCGCGCCCACGTTTCCGCCTGTCGCGTGGTCAACCTGATCTCCTCGCCCTCGTGCGAGAGGATCATGTATCCACGCCAAGGGCTCCGTCGCCACGCGACCAATACGTTCTCGTAAACGAGCACGTCCAGCATCGCGTTCAGATATTCGCGTCCGGCGGCGGACACGGCGCAAGCCTCCTCGCTCCTCGCCGAATTCTCGCCTTACCTCCATTGTGCGCGTGCTGCCGGGAAATGTCGCAGGACCTTGGCGGTCCCATGGAGAGGATTCTTCCTGCGGGCCGTTCACGCGACGATTACGCCCTCGCCGCAAGGGCAGATGGCTGCCGGTGCCCCGCACCATGAGGCCGCCGACGCGGGGCTTGGGTAGATCGCCGGGGTGCGCCTGCGACGCCGCCTTGCTGAGCGGCACAGCGTCGCGGCGCACCCCGGCTTTCCATGTCGGCCGCCGCGCGGGCGGCGAGGGCGTTGTGTGCTGTGCCGGGACTCGTGGCACTCCTGGTCGCACCCGATGCGAGACCCGCCGACCGATCTAGAGTTCGCGTTCTTGCTGGTCGAGGATGGCGACCGACACGGCGACCGCTCGGGCCGCGTCGCCGTCCTCGATGGCGCGCAGCAGATCGTCGTGGGAGCTGTCCAGGCCGAGCGCGGTCTGCTCCTGGGGCCTGACGCTGTCGCGCAGGGCGTCGCTCATGCTGCGGTAGAGGTCGGCGAGCAGCGGGTTGCGGGCCGCGTCCGCCACCAGCACGTGGAACGCCACGTCCGCGTCCGCGAACCCGTCGAGGTCGCCCGCCCGGGCGGCCGCGTCCCTGCGGGCCAGCGCCTCGCGCATCGCGGTCAGGTCCTCCTCCGTGCGCCTGCCCGCGGCGAGCCGGGCCGCGACCAGGTCGAGGCCGCGGCGTACGTCGATGATGTCCATGGCCGCCGCCGTGTCGAGCCGCCGCCTCAGGGCGACCTTGGACTCGTCGGTGGCGGTCACGTACGTGCCGTCGCCCTGGCGGGTGTGCAGGAGCCCGGCGTGGGCCAGGACGCGGACCGCCTCGCGTACGGACAGCCTGCTCATGCCGAGGCTCTGCGCGAGCTGGCTCTCGGAAGGGATCTTGGTGCCGACCGGCCACACCCCGCGCGCGATCTCCCTGCGGAGCTCGTCGATGGCGGCGTCCACGAGCGAGGTCCGAGCGACGTTTCGCATGCGCCTTCTCCTCATCGGCTGGAGAAGATCCAGCCTAGACGCCGACCGGCGGCTCGGCGCGGACAGTGCCGCGCAGCAATGTGATCTTGGCTACCCGGCCAGCTCCGTGGCGAGGCGCTCGATGGTGTCGCGGCCCTCCAGCGGTCGTAGCCAGGCGCTGGGCAGTGCGGCGACGCCGTGGCGGGCGCCGAGCAGGTTGCCGCACACTGAGCCGGTGGAGTCGCTGTCTCCCGAATGGTTGACCGACAGCAGGAGCGCCTGTTCCACCGAGAGCTCGGCCAGGGCGCAGTACACGCCGATGGCCAGCGCCTCCTCGGCCACCCACGCGCCGCCCAGCGACTCGACCCGTTCCGGCGAGTGGCCGCCGCCCGCGCCGGCCAGCGCCACGGCCGCACGCAGGGCCGCGCTGGTCTCCTCGTGCGACGGGTACGTGGCCAGCAGGTCCAGGGCGCCGCGGACGGCCGTCTCGAGGGGCTCGCCCGCCATGAGGTGCGCGATGATCGCCGCGAAGGCCCCCGCGGCCAGGTAGCCGGTCGGGTGCCCGTGCGTGATCTGCGCGCACGCCGCCGACACCTCGAACGCCTCCCGAGGGTCGTGCCACGCGATCAGCCCGAAGGGGGCCGAGCGCATCACGGTGCCGCAGCCCTTCGAACCCGGGTTCACCGGGCCGGGCTCGCCCAGTGGGGACGGGCCGGGGAACGGCTTGTGGAGGCCTGACAGGCAGGCGTTGCCCGGGGCTCTGCGCGAGTACAGCCAGCCCTCTTCGTGTAGCCGCCCGGTGCGGTGCGGGCGGTCCGCGGGCGGGGGAGTGCGGTGGTCCTGGGTGTCGAGCCAGCGCAGGTACGCCTGCCGTACCGCCTCCACCACCAAGGGGCCGGGCGCGTCGCCATCCCCCGAGGCGCGGGCGCGGAGGAGGCCTTCCACCGTGAAGAGGGTCATCTGGGTGTCGTCGGTGATGAGGCCGGATTGGCCGCGCCACGTCGTGACATATCCGGTGATGCCCTCCGCCCCGTGATCCCTGCGGATCTCCCGCAGCGACTGGAACTCGATCGGCGCCCCCAGCGCGTCGCCGAGGGCGCCGCCGAGGAGACAGCCCCGGACTCGATCCACTACGTCCATACGGGAAATCTTGTCAGGTCCCAGGCGGTCTGAGAGATTGCGGTGTATTTAGCCAAATGTCCCGGAGGTCACGCGTGCCACAATTACGACCGGCCCTCCTCGCCGTCGCCCTCACCCTGGCGATCGCGACCCCTGCCCAGGCGGCAGCCGGACCCACGATCACCGTCGAGAACGGCCGTACGCAGCCGGTCTTCTCCTACGCGGACGCCGTCCGCGAGCACGTGTACGTCGAGTCGACCGTCGACAGCGACCTGGACGGCAAGCTCGACAAGGTACGGGTGGACATCATCAGGCCCAAGGAGTCCGGCCCGGGGCTCAAGGTGCCGGTGATCATCGATGAGAGCCCGTACTACGACAACTCGGGCCGCGGAAACGAGTCAGAGCGCAAAATTTACGATTCTTCTGGGTCCGCCGGAAATGTCGCCAAGTTCCCGCTCTTCTACGACAACTACTTCGTGCCCCGCGGCTACGCCGTCCTCAACGTCGACATGCTCGGCACCACCAGGTCAGAGGGCTGCCCGGACATCGGCGGCAAGGCGGACGTGCTGGGCGGCAAGGCCGTCATCGACTGGCTGAACGGCCGCGCCAAGGCGGTCAAGGGGGACGGCACGCCGGCGGTGGCCGACTGGACGACCGGCAAGGCCGCCATGATCGGCAAGTCGTACGACGGCACCCTGGCCAACGCCGTCGCCGCCACCGGAGTCGACGGCCTGAAGACCATCGTCCCCATCTCGGCGATCAGCTCCTGGTACAAGTACCAGCGCTCGAACGGCGTCATCTACAACTACGACTACGCCTCCTGGCTGGCCAACTACGTCGACACCGACCCTGAGCCCAAGTGCCAGCCCGTACGCGACAAGATGGACGCCGAGGACGGCGACGACACGGGCGACTACAACCCGTTCTGGGCCGAGCGCGACTACATCAAGGGCCTGCTCGGCGACGCCTCCAAGGTCAAGGCCAGCGTCTTCGTCGTGCACACGGTCAACGACCTCAACGTCAAGCCCGACAACTTCTCGGCCTGGTGGCAGGTCCTGGCCGCCAGGAACGTGCCGCGCAAGATCTGGGTCGGCCAGACCCAGCACGTGGACCCGTTCGACTTCGAGGGCCGCAGGGCGCTCTGGGTGGACACGCTGCACCGGTGGTTCGACCACTGGCTGCACGGCGTACGCAACGGGATCATGAACGATCCCCGCGCCGACGTCGAGATCGGCCCGGCTCGCTGGATCACGCAGCGCGACTGGCCGGCGCCGTACACGCTCAAGGCGTCGCTGCGCCCGGCCGCCGACGGCTCGCTCGGGCTGAAGCCGGCCGCCAAGGACAGCACCGCGTCCTTCACCGACGTCGCCATGAGCGAGTCCGACATGGTGGCCGACGTCGGCACGGCGAACCCCGGGCGGGTGGCGTTCACCACGGGCGAGCTCCCGCTCAACCTGCGCCTGTCCGGCACGCCCACCGCCGAACTGCGGGTCAAGCTGGACAAGCCCACCGCCAACCTGACCGCCCTGCTCGTCGACTTCGGCGAGGACACCCGCGTCGACTGGCGCCGCGGCCAGGGCATCACCACGCTCACCGAAGAGGACTGCCACGGCGAGAGCACCGCGATGGACGACGCCTGCTACAAGAAGGTCGTCACGAACGTGGCCACCCGCCCGCTCGAGATCGTCGCCCGCGGCTGGATCGACGTCCAGAACCGCGGCTCGCTCAGCCAGCCCACGCCGCTGCCGCCGGACACGTACGGCACGGTCAAGTGGCTGACGCTGCCGCAGGACTACACCTTCAAGAAGGGCCACAGGATCGGTCTCGTGGTGGCGGGCACCGACTCGACCTACAGCGGCGAGACCGGCACCGGCGCGAACGTGACCCTCGACCTGGCCGGGTCCAGCGTCGCCGTCCCGTTCGTCCTGGGCACGCCGCTGGCCGACGTGCCGAAGGACGCGGCCACGTTCCGTGGTCCCGACCGGGTCGAGCTGCCGCAGCCCGAGCCCGAGTTCTCGTTCTTCTAGCGGCCTTACGGGCCTCGGGCGGGAGCCCGGGGCCCTCACCGGCAGTAGAGGACCCCGCGTTCCCTGTCGAGCATCCGCACGCCGCCCTTCCCGGCGACCGTCCACGTCACGCTCATGGTCAGGGTGCCGCGCCCGGCGGTGGTGCCGCCGGTGTCCTTGCCGTCGCCCGTGGTCTTGCCGGCCCACCGTACGGTGATCTTGCCTCGCTCCACGCTCGGCGAGCAGCCGTGACGGGAGAGCGGCGCGCGCACCTTGAAGGTGGTCCCGGAGACGGCGATGCCGTCCGTGCCGGTGGCCGAGGTGATCTCGCAGCGTCCCGTGCACGACAGCGCGAACGTGCCGGTACGCCCGGAGCCCAGCGACACCGACGACGGCGTGAGCCTGGCCACCGGAGGCGCGGGTCTGGGCAGCGTGGCCTTCCTCGCCATGCTCGTCAGGCCGGAGCCGGCGACCGGAGCGACCTCGGCCACGTATCCCGAGGGCGGCTCCTGCAGCACGCCCGTCTGCGCGGCGGCCTTGGTGAGCGTGGCGGGATGCCGCTGGGCGTTCACGACGGCCCAGACCAGGCCCGCCACCAGCAGGCCCACGCCCACGATCAGCCCGAGTCTGGCCACGGCCCTGATCGGCGGCCCGGCCTCAGGATCGTCGTCGTCCGGCCGTTCCCGCCAGAACTCCTGCACCTGCCCGTCCCGCAGCTCGACCAGATCACCGGCCATGGTGATCCCGCCGTACCGGATGATGGCCCCCTGGCTGTGGACGCCGTTGCTCGAGCCCTTGACGGAGGCGCTGTAGACGAGCTTGTCGCCGTACGCTCCGCCGCGGAAGGCCCGCGTGCGGCTCGGCGGTGTGAACGGATGCCGCCCGCGCACGGCCGGGGCCGCGGGAGGCTCCTGGTCGGCGGCAGCCGCGCCCGCCGCCGACCAGGGCTTTCCCGATGTCGCCGTCGTGGGGCCGGCGACCGGGACTTGCGGCGTGGCGTCGGCGACCGGGGGAGCCGGGGAAGGGGCGGTCTCCACCAGTGTGCGGGCCTGCACGGGGAAGCCGTCCGCCCGCCAAAGAGGCCCCTCGCCGGGCAACGGCTGCGCCAACGCCAGCCGGTTGGGAAGCGTGCCGGGCAATGTGGTGATCGGCAGGCGGCGCAGCAGCGCCGCCGCCGACACGGTCCTGGGCGCGGCCCGGCAGGCCGCGCAGGACTGGATGTGACGGCCGATCCTGGCCCTGGCCCGCCGGCCGGGCGCGGCGACCCACTCCGACACCCGCGCCGTCAGGTCGGGGCACCCGTCGTGGCCGCGTGCGGCGATGATCGCGGCGAACCACTCCTCCAGGGAGGCGGCCGCCCGGGTGACGATGGCCCGCACCTCGTCCTGGCGCAGCTCGAAGAGCACGGCGAGCTCCGTGTCGGCCAGGCCGTGCCGTAGAGACAGGTCGAGCAGCTCGCGCTGCGGGCGGTTCAGGGAGAGCAGCGCCTCGGGCAGCAGCTCCGACATGCGGCCGGGGCGCGACCACGAGCCGATGCTGGCGGGCTTGGCCACGACCGCCCGGTGCGCGCGGGCCACCGCGTACAGCCAGGGCCGGCGCAGGGCCGGGTCGACCACGCGGTCCGCGTACAGGTGCGCCGTCAGCGCCGCGCCGGCCACCGCCTGCTCGGCGTCGCCCGCGGCGAGCTCTGTGCGGCAGTAGTCGTAGAGGCGGGCTCCGTGCTTGTCGCACAGGTCGCGAATGGCCTGGCGAGCGTCGTCAGACAGGGTTCGCCACATCCGGCGTCACACCTCCTCCAGTCAGTACGCGGATACGGGGGTCGTCACCTCTTCCCCGGCACGGTGTCCAGGAGCTTCCTCGGCACGGTGTCCAGGAGCGAGGCCTGAGCCAGGTAGGCGCGCGTCGCGTCCGGGTCGCCGGCGATGGCCCGCAGCCCGGCCATGGCCGCCGCCAGCCTGGCACTGTCGTGCTCGCGCACGCCCGCGAGCCGGGTCTCACCGCGCGGGACCACCCGTTGCAGCAGCACCGAGCGCCGCCGCCAGGCCCACGCCTCCAGCGCGGCGGGCGGGGCGAAGCCGCCGATCACGGCCGCGATCACCTGGCCCACCTCGGCGGCGTCGTGGATGCCCGCGTTCATGTTGAGCCCGCCGACCGTGGAGGTCAGGTGCGCGGCGTCGCCCACGAACAGCACCCGGCCGCACCGGTACGACGTCAGCACGCCCCTGGACAGCCCGAACCGGTCGGCGCCCGTCACGTGGATCGGCCCGCTCGCCCCCGGCAGGGCCCGGCGGACCAGCAGGGACAGGTTGGGCGGCGACAGCGGTTCGTGCGTGTCACAGGGGATCTTGAAGATGATCCGCCAGTGGTCCGGCAGCCCGAGCAGGGTGCACGACTGCTGCACGTCCCGCACGTACGTCAGCGGCGCCAGGCTCGGCAGCAGCCGGTCCAGCGGCGAGTCGGTGAACACCCGCAGCGCCTGAGTCGGATAGGCCGACCTGGGGAACGGCAGCCCCAGCGAGCCGCGCACCGTGCTGTGCGCGCCGTCGGCGGCGATCATGTACCGGGCCCGCGTCCAGGTGTGGCCGACGCGGACCCGGATCCCTGTGCCGCCTTCCGCCACTCCGTCCACGCGGGTGCCGAATCGCACATCCACGTCCGGGTAGGCACTCAGGGCGGCGAGCAGCAGCGGGGTCAGCGAGGCCTGGTCGGCGTGGATCCTGAACGGATGCCTGGTCAGGCCGTTGAGCCGGTTCATGCCCATCTCGGCCAGCACGATCCCGGACCGGTCGCGCCACTGCACGCGGTCCACGACGCGGCCCTTGGCGACGAGCTGGGAGGCCACGCCGAGGTCGTCGAGCAGGTCGAGCGTGGCCGGGTGGAACGTGCAGGCCCTGGTCTGCTTGCTGAGCTCGGTCCCGCGTTCCAGCACGGTGACCGGGATCCCGGCCCTGGCCAGGGAGAGCGCCGCGGTCAGCCCCGCGGGCCCCGCTCCCACCACGATGACGCCGTTCATGCCGCGCCTCCCATGTAGCGGCGGTGCGGCACGCGGCCGAACGTCACGTGCTGCCCGATGGACCTGGACAGCGCCCACCAGGCGGTGCAGAGGTTGGAGGTCAGCAGGATCCGGTCGTTGCCGGCGCTGAGCCGCCCGAGCACGGGCAGTGTGGCCAAGCCGGTGCCGGTGAACAGCAGCACCGCGTCCCCGGGCAGCTCCGCCAGCTCGACCTGGCTGATCAGCTCGGCCGGGGTGACCGCGTACGAGGAGTAGCCGTTCTTCGCGCGTACCTGGACGACCTGGGTGACGTTGAGTCCGGCCGTCTTCCAGAACCGCTCGGCCAGCTCCGTCAGCCACGGCTGGTACGGCGAGACCAGCACGATGTCGCCCACCTCGGCGTGCTCCATCGCCTCGCGCGTGGCCTGCGTGGCCGAGGCGAACGGCACCCCGGTCGCGGCCGTCAGCTCGGCGCACTGGTCACGGTCCTCGTCGGGGCCGAGCAGGTAGCGGGGCTCGCTGCAGGCCATGACCATCGCGCTCATCGGCAGGCCGTCGAACGCGTAGACCATGGAGGGCAGGGCCTCGTTGTAGCTCTCCAGCCGTTCGGCCAGGGACCCCGGCCGTACCGGGAGGCGCGTGACGTGCATGTCGGCGCGCGATCCGAGCAGGCGGGTCAGCTCGGGCTCCGCCGAGGGGTTCGCGGGCGCCACGATCACGCCCACCCTCCCGCGGCTCACTGCATACTCCGGGCGAGGACGGTGCGCATATGGGTTCTCCTCCTGTGCGGGAAGGCTGAGGGTTCAGGAAGCGCGGTGCCGCAGTGCCTGGTCGATATCGGTGATGGCCTGCACGGACACCTGCCGGATGCGGCGCAGCCGGTGCACGGTGCGCGCCGGTTCCGCCGGCGGGGGGTCGCCCTGGTCCTCGCCCCAGGACGGTGGCGGCGCGTGCCGCGCCCCGCGCGCGTGGAACTCATGTGGTTGGGACCTGCGCAGCTCATCGGTGAGCATGATCGCTCCTGTTCATCGCGGGTTGACCACCCATCGCTTCTGGCCATCGCTCCTGGGCGGTGGAACGGCCGCGCGGATCGGCGAGGAGCCGGCGTGGCATCGCCGGCCCCTCTTCCGCCGCGCGTTGAGATCGAGGTTCGGTCTCACGGCCCGACGCCCCGGCGACCCGCACCAGCGCCGTGGCGGCGAGCAAGACGGCGGCCAGGAGAACGGCCACCAGGACGGAGGCACGCCCGGACCCGGGCACCTTCAAGAACGGCCGGTCGATCAGCACTATGGCGCCCACCACGCCGATCGCCCCACCCAGCATCGCTCCTCCGCCCGGAGCGACGCCCCCGCCGTGGCCGGCCCCGACGAGCCCGACGTGGCGGGCGGCCACCACGGCCGCCGGAATCGCCGCGATCATGGCTGTCAGCAGCCCGGCCGTCTCCACATCAGGCGGCCCCATGGCGAGCACGGCGGACCAGGCCGTGCCGGACAGGCAGGTCGCGCCCGCCGCCGATGGGAAACCGCGTCGCCGCCGGAGCCGCGGATCGATCGCGCTCGCGTGACGCCGCCACAAGGCCGGGATCGGCCCCGCGAGCAGCACCGCGAGCACGGCCGTACGGCCCGGCGGACGCTGAGAAAGCCAGCCCCAGGCGCTACCCCTCGAGTCGGCCAGCACGCCAGCCGCTACCGCGCTGGCCGACAACACCGAGCCGACTAAGTCGGGCACGTGCCGCACGGTGCCGGGGGGACGGGGAAGCGCCGGGGCCAGCGGCAGACGCGCCGCCATCGAGGGGGCGGGCCGGCCGTACTCGGCCGGCAGCCGCCCGCCGCCTGATGGCGACGCCGGCATTCCCGCTCCATCGCACGCGCACCAGAGCGCGACGCCCCAGGGCCTGCGGCCGGTGGGCGGCGCGCCGGGCGGCAGCGCGAGCGAGGCGGGGAACATCATGACGACACCGGTGCCCTTCTGGCCACGTTGGGCACGCTGACGCAGACCATGCGCTCCGTCAGCCCCACCCCCGGGCCGGAAGAGCCCGTTGTGGCGGCGCACGATGTCGACGAACGCGCGCGCGACCTGGCCGGCACCGCACCACCGGCCACCGTGCGCGCGACTTTCGAGGCGAGCGTGAGATGCTCGCCGCAGCGACGGCTCACCTTGGCCTCCAGCCCGGCCACCTGGGCCAGCCTGAGCCTCAGCGGCTCCAGCGACGACCGGCGTTCGAGGCCGTCGAGATCGGCCAGCCGGGCGGGCCAGCGCAGCGCGTCGCCGCAGCGAGCTTCCACCTCGGCCGGCAGGTCCTCGACCGGGAACCCCGCGTGACGCAGCCGGGTGGCGATCATGACGGCCATGAACGCCGTCTTGTCGAAGTCGGCCAGCCGTCCCGCCAGGGCCGCGCTCAGCATCCTGGCCCGGTGGCTCAGGCAGACCGCACTCCACCCGAGCAACAGCAGCCGATCAGGTCCCGTCTCCGTGTGCCATCCGGCCAGCCGCAGCTCGCGGGCCATCCGGTGGTGGAAGCGCCACCGGTGACGAGGGCTGTCCAGCCAGACCTCGAGGCCGCCCAGCGGCAGGCTCGCGACGTGCACACCGGCTCCCACCACCGGTCCTGCCACGCGCGCGCAGATCCGCTGGACCACCTGCTCCTGGCCGGTGGAGGCCGGACCTTCCAGGAACAAGGAGTTCGTGGTCATGTCCGGTCACCTCCTCCCCGTCTGGCTGTTAAGCCTCAGTTACCAAGCGCCTCCGATACTCCGCTTATAACCGGGACTATGTCAACTGACAGTTTGCGCATAAGTTGATACCTACTCGCGGGGCAGAGCTGGCCCGCATGGCAGGGGACAGTGGGCCCCGCGTCCCTTACGCTGGAAAAGTTCACGGGCAGTAGGAGGTGTGCCGTGGCGAACTTCGCCGAGCGGCTCGATCTCGCGCTGACCAAGCGCGGCTTCACCGGCGCCCAGGTCGCCTCCGCCCTGACGGAGGCGGGCATCCCCATCACCCGCGCCTACGTCAGCCAGCTGCGCACCGGCAAGCAGACCAACCCGACACTCCAGGTGCTCAGGGCGCTGGCCTCCTGCCTCCAGGTGAGCGTCGGCTGGCTGGTCGGCGACGACTACGTGGAGTCCGGTGCCGTCGAGGACCTCCAGTTGCGGGCGGCCGCCGCCGGGCTGGGCGCCTCCGGGCTCTCGGAGAGCTCGCTGGCCGTCCTGCGCGGCGTCGTCGAGCTCGCCCGCAAGGCCGAGGGGCTGCCCGACGAGCCCGAGTCCACGTCCTCCGACATCCCCGAGGCGGCCGCGCCGCTGAGCGGGCCGCAGCGCCGGGCGCTCGGCAAGCGGCTGCACGGCCTGCGCCTGGCCGCCGACCTCTCGACGCAGCAGGTGGAGACCGCGATCGGCAAGGGCACCGCCGCGATCCCGGCCATCGAGGAGGGCAGGATCGCCCCCGCGCCCTTCACCGTCGAGCGCCTGCTCACCCTCTACCGCGTCGCCGCTCCGCCGATCCGCGAATACGTGCTCTCGCTGGCCAGGGGCGAGCGCGAGGCCGCCTGGTACGACGCGCAGTCGGTGCCGGTCTGGCTGGCCACCGCGTACGCGCTCGAGCAGCGGGCCACGGTGATCCGCACCTACCACCCCCAGTTCGTCCCGCCGCTGCTGCAGACCGAGGAGTACGCCAGGGCCGCCGTCACCGCGGCCGGGCCGGCGACGCTCGGGCAGCAGACGGTCGACGAGGCGCTCGCCCTCGTGCTGGCCCGCCAGGAGGCCGTGGCCCGCGACGGCGGCATCGTGGTGTGGGCGGTGATCGACGAGAGTGTGCTGGCGCGCTCGATCGTCGGGCCGCACGTCCAGCTCCGCCAGATCGAGCAGCTCCTCGACCACGCCAAACGCCCCAACGTCTCGCTGCACGTGGTGCCGATGGAGGATCCCGCCTACGTGCCGCGCACCGGCCCGTTCACGCTGTGGCGCTTCGCCGAGGCGTTCGAGCCGGACATCGCGTGCGCTCACGGCATCGAGTCCGACGAGATCGTCACCGACACCGCCGCGGTGGAGGCGTACCACCAGGCGTTCACGAAGCTGTCGGTGACGACGACCACGCGCGCGGAGACCTTCGAGGTCCTCAATTTCCATCGCGAGCGGCTTTCGCGTTCACTCGGAAAATGATCTCTTTCCCGAATGAGTGATCGTTATTCTCGTTAGAGGGTTAGCCAGATATACCCAAAACTGATGGCTTTTCCGGTTGTCATCTGCTCCTGAACGAGGATCATATGGTCTGGGTCATCGAGTGTGGGGTCCGAAAGGATCAGCTTTTCCCGAGATAGTGGGCGAGGGGAAAGGGGCAACACTCAATGCGTCAGCGTGCCATCCGAAACCTGGCGAAGCTGGAGATGACCCAAGCAAGGATCACCCGGGTTCTCGACGCCGCCACGGGTGGAAAGAACAATTTCGTGGCGGACAGAGATGCAATCCGCCGCTACGACCAGGCCGCTCCCATCGTGACGACGGCCGCACGGGCCGTGCTGCAGTATTTATGCCGTGTGGTACGTCACCTGGCGACGGAAGGCGTGGACCAGTTCGTGATCGTCGGGAGTGGCGTGCCCAGCGGCCTGCCGGCGGGCAGACAGTTGCACGACGTTGCCCGTGACGCCCTGGGCGTCGCGGTCCCCCGTGTGGTCTATGGACCGTCCCGGGAATCTTGGAGGCTACGATTCCTGCGAACTTGCGAATGACGTAGCAGATTCCTGCGCCTTATAGAAGGCGCCTTCATACTCCTTCGGTGGAATATTACCGCAGAACGAGTGGAG
>NZ_JBEFAK010000072.1:0-38323 GCF_040137845.1 Nonomuraea sp. B19D2
ACGCCGCCAAGAACATCCTCACCGCCGGGAGGGCGGAGCACGCACAACCCGGACCGGGTGCGCGGGCTGGGGCGCGCAAACCACGCAACCGTGTGGGCCGGAAGGTGAACCGCCAAGCAACAGCAGCTCAGGGCCACGCTACGGCGAGCCCCGAGCTGGCTGGAATCCCCCGACTTTAGTCGTGGGGAGCGCTTCAACTCATCACGGACCTGCCACCCGCAGCTGAGCTTGGAAAGATTCGAGGGGACGCCATGGGGTAGCGGAATGGTGACAATACGGAGCGAGAGGGAGCGTGGCGATGCGAGCCGTCATCTCTGCAGCGATCGGGATGGCCATGGCCGCCACCAGTTGCATGTCGGTGGGGTCGTACCCCTCGCAAACGCACATGCCGAACAACGGGGCAAACGCCGACCTCAAAGGCGTGCTGCACCTACGCAACGCCTTCCTGCTGAGCGGCGCGGAGGAGACCTCGCCGTCCCCGCAACTCGCCCTGTACGCCGTGCTGATCAACACCGGCAGCCAGCCGGTCCGGCTCGACGGGATCACCGCCGACGGCGGCTCCGTACAACTGGCAGGCCCCATCACCCTGCCCCCCAACCAGCCCGTCGGCACCGGTGACAAGCCCATCGGCACCGTCACCGGCGTGCGCAGCGCCACAGTGCCGATGACCTTCGCCTTCAGCGGCACCGGCCCCATCCGCGTGAACGTCCCGGTCCAGCCGAGAGTCGGACAGTACGCCAACCTGCCCACCGCCCCCGCGGGGTGATGACAACCGGCCGGGTCACTGCTTCGGTACGAGGCCGACGTCGAACTGCACTTCCACCTCGTCGCTGAGTTTGAGCGCGCCGAGCAGCGCCGAGTACGGCCGGATCCCCCATCGCGTCTGCACGATGGTCGCCGAGCCGCGTACGCGTCCCTCGGACACCGAGCACTGGACCGCGACGGGCTGCGTGACACCGACGATGGTGAGGTCGCCCTCGACCCGGAACGACTCCGCGGTCCCCTCCACCCGGGTCGACCGGAACATGATCGTCGGGTGCTTCCGGACGTGCAGGATCTTCTCTCGAATGGTCTTCTCGATCTCCGCGTGATCGGAGCTCGTCAGCGGCTTGACGCCGCCGGTTCCTTGCCTGACCTCGAGCGAATCGGCGTCCGCCTCGACGGTCACGGAGGAGCCGGCCGGGTCGGCGGTGTCGACCGTGGCGTCGCCGCGCCAGCGGGTGACCTCGATGGTGAGATCATGGCCGGCCTTCGCGCCCAGCCCGGTACGGGTGGTATTGACGAGGAGCCGGCCGGACTCGGGGCCGAACGTGTGGTTACCAGCGGAGATGCTCACCTTGTCACGCTAACCCGCATCTGACGGGTGCACGGTGACACGTGCCGTCAGCTTGGCGAATCCAGGGCTGCCGGTTGCGTTTCACGGGTGAAGCCCGAGCCGGCCGGGAGCCGATCAATGGGAGCGCGGCTCTGCATCCTCGCCACCCAACCGATGCGGACATTTGACATGATTCGGCCATGCCTATCGACGCACACCTGCTCTTGCTGTTCACCGCGACCACGATCATCGCCATGATCACTCCTGGGCCCGACATGCTGTTCGTCCTGGGCTGTGGGATGCGGGGCGGCCCGCGCGCCGGCTTGCTCGCCACGGCCGGGGTGGCCACGAGCGAGGCCGTCCACGTCGCCGTGGCCGCCGCCGGGCTCGCGGCCCTCTTCGAAGCGGTGCCGGTGGCCTTCACCGTGGTACGCATCGTCGGCGCCGCGTACCTGATCTACCTCGGCGTGCAGATGCTGCGTAACCGCAAGGGCGTCGAGAACGAGATGCCCGTGGCCGGCGGGGGAAGGATGTCGGGACGCCGGGCGTTCACCAGCGGTCTGCTGACCAACCTGCTGAATCCGAAGATGGTCACCTTCACCATCGCCTTCCTGCCCCAGTTCATCAACCCGCAACTGGGCCAGGTCTGGCTGCAGTTCGCCATCCTCGGCGCCGTCCTGATCGTGCTGGAGTTCGCGGTGGACGGCACGGTCGGCGTGCTCGCGGGCCGGATCGGGGGCTGGCTGCGCCGCCGGCACGCCGCGCGCCGCCGCGTCGACATCGCGACGGGCGGCATCTTCATCGGCCTGGGGGTACGGCTGGCCGTTGAACGATGAACCCGGCCGCCGTGGCACTGGAGATCCACGGCGGCTCGGCAGCCGAGTGTCACTCCGGCTTGTACTGGGAGAACGCCTCCTGTACGTCGCGGGGCGCGTGGGCGAGAGCGGCGTGGTCGGGTGCGGCCGGGGTGACGTGGGGGAGGTGGACGATGAGGTCGTAGGCCTCCAACGGGCTCAAGTCCGTATGAACAGCGCCGAAGCGCTGCGCGGAGACGGCCCGGACGGTGGCGGTGTCGGCCGGCGACAACCGCCGTAGATCGGTCGCGAAGGGCCCGTCGTGGCTCGCGTCCATGAGCGCGTCGAGGCTGCCGGGCTGGGCCGGCCCCATCTGCGTGAAGAGCGTGCCGGTGTAGAAGTCGGCCGCGGTGTTGAGGGTCTGGCCGGTCCCCGACGTCGCGCCGATGACCAGATAGTCGTCGCCCAGCCGATCGGCGAGATGCATGCCCATCGTTGTCATGGGAGCCATGCCGGGCAGCGTCAGGGGCCGGCGTTGGATGTGGCCGTTGTGGGCGGCCAGGACGATCCGGTCTTCCCTGCGCAGGATCCACTCGACCGTGTCCGCGATCGCGGCGTCGCGGATGCTTGCCCCGATCCCGTCCGGACCGCCGCCCGAGAGCTCCCGGATCACCGCGTCGATGGCGACGGTGAGGCTCAGCGAACGAAAAGCGCGCTCGTAGGCGTCCACGGTCGTCCGCCGGAGATAGTCGAGGCGCCGGGCCGTCATGCGCGCCGTGAGATCGGCGAGGCTCGCCGTCAGCGCGTTCTTGCTCTCGGGGGCGAGCTGTCCGTAGGCGGCGAAGGCCTGGGGGATGGAGAACGCCGATGCCGCCGCGAAGGCGGAGGCCGTCTCCCGTACGCCCGGGTCGACGGCGTACTCGGGATCGGCCTGTGCCAGATAGGCGAGCACGGCGTCCAGTCCGGGCAGCAGGGACGCGTTCGAGCCGGACAGGTCGATGCCGTAGAAGCCGACCGGCCTCGAGGCCGTGCGGTTGTGCTGTCGCATCCACTCCAGCTGGGCGCGCATCTGGGTCCACAGCCCCATCAGCGAGGTCAGGCCGTTCGCCAGGAGCCGGCTCAACTGCTCCGGGTCCTGGGCCTCGTCGCCGCGGACCCAACCGTCGACCGGCCACCCTTCGACGAACCCCGACTCCATCGCGTAAGCGCCGAACCCGTGCCGTTCGGCCAGGTAGCGCAGCAGACGGTGACGGAGCCGATAGGACTCGCCGTTGTAATGCGCGCTCTCGCCGATCGCCACCACCCGCGCGTCGCCGATCGCCTCATCCAGCCAGCCGAGGTCGTCCAGCGGTCCGGCCGGATCCAGCGTGGACAGCGGAATCACCGCCTCGCCACTCAGGCGGACCAGCTCCGTAGCCGGTTGCATCTTTATTCCCATATTTGGGAACGGTACCAGATGTGGGAATATTGTGAAGTGGACACCATTGATCTCCTCTTGCACCCCGTCCGGCTGCGCATCGTGCACGCCATGTCCGGCGGGCGCACCCAGACCACGTCCGACCTGTGCGCCCGGCTGCCCGACGTGCCGAAGACGACCGTGTACCGGCACGTCGGACTGCTGGCGGAGGCGGGGGTGCTGGAGGTCGCCGACGAACAGCGGGTCCACGGCGCCGTCGAGCGGCATTACCGGCTGCGCCACGAGCGCACGAGGATCGACGCCGAGGCGGCCACGTCGATGTCCCTGGACGACCACCGCCGCGGGTTCGCCGCGGCCATGGCCGCCCTGCTCGCGGAGTTCAACGCCTACCTGGACCGGGATGGAGCCGACCCGAGCGCCGACTCCGTGGGCTACCGGCAGGGCACGTTCTGGTTCAGCCCAGGCGAACTCGCCGAGCTGATCGACGCACTGTACGAGGTGTTCGCCTCCAGGGCCCGCAACGAGCCCGCGCCGGAGCGCCGCCCCTACGTGATGAGCGCGATCTTCTTCCCGGCCGAAGAGCCGCCACAGAGCTCTTAGCGGAGGGGCGCGGCGTTCGGGCCCGCCCGGCCCCCGAACCCGCGCAGTGACGCGAGCCGTCGTTTTCAGGCGCGGGTGAAGACAGACGCCGGGAGCTCGGGGTAGAAGTCATCCGGCAGCGGGCCGAGCTCTCGCCAGCCGAGCTTGCGGTAGAGGCCGGCGGCAGGGGCGTGGCGGCTGGTGATGAGCCACGCGGTGGGCCAGCCGGCGGTCATCCGGGTGAGCAGGTGTGACGCGATGCCCTGGCCTTGGTGGTCGGGGTGGACGAAGAGCTCGGCGACCTCGAAGGCGCCGCGTGTGAGCTCGGTCGTGGCCGGCAGCCCGAATGCCGTGATGAGGGCGTCGTAGATGCGGATGCCGGTCAGGTCGGCGGGGGTGGGCCAGCCGTAGCAGACGCCGGTGAGCCGCCCGGTGTGGTCGCTGGTGGTCAGTGCCGAGAAACCCGGGAGCGCGGCGGACGCGGCCAGTTTGGCGGGGTAGGCGCCGAGCTGTTCGGGCGTTTCCGACCATGGGGGCGCGGCATAGCAGCGCTGGTACAGGTCGATGATCTGGGCGGACATCGGGGTGATGCCGGGTCCGTCGTGGCGGTCGTACGGGTGGATCATGTGCCAGATCCTAGTTGCGAATGATTTGCAATAGCAATATGTCGCAACAAGCCACTGGATGCCTTGTGAGATAATGACCTCTACGGAGCCCTCTCGGCCTCGGGCGCAGCCCGGGCGAGAGGGTTTTTTCATGCCCGCGGACGCAGTGACGCTCTGCCTGCGGCGGGCGCCCCCGTTCACCTGATCAAGGAGTGTTCCCCTATGGATCTCGGTCTGACCTGCCCTCGGTTCACCTGGCCCGGCGGTGACGCCGCCATCGCCGGCAGATTCGCCGCCGTCGCCCAAGGCGCCGATCACGCTGGACTGCGCAGCCTGTGGGTGATGGACCACTTCTTCCAGATCCCCAACTTCGGCGCCGCGGAGGATCCGATGCTGGAGGCGTACGGCGCGCTGTCCTACGCCGCCGCCCTGACCAGCCGGGTGAGCCTGGGCGCGCTCGTCACCGGCGCCGTCTATCGCGAGCCCGGCCTGCTGATCAAGCAGGTCAGCACCCTGGACGCGCTCTCCGGCGGCCGCGCCGTCCTGGGCATCGGCGCCGGCTGGTACGAGCCCGAGGCCCGCGGTCTCGGGCTCCGCTTCCCGCCCCTGGCCGAGCGGTTCGAGCGGCTGGAGGAGACACTCCAGATCGCCCGGCAGATGTGGAGCGACCAGGACAAGCCTTACGAGGGCCGGCACTACCGGCTGGCACGTACGCTCAACGCGCCACAGGCCAGCCCGCCCATCCTCATCGGCGGCAGCGGCGAGAAGAAGACCCTCCGCCTCGTCGCCCAGTACGCCGACGCGTGCAACTTCCTGCACGGCGCCGACGTGCGGCACAAGCTCGGCGTGCTGCGCGCCCACTGCGAACGGCTGCGACGGCCCTACGCGGAGATCGAGAAGACCCTCCACATGCGCATCCCCGAGGGGCAGAGCGTCGAGGAAAGTGTCCAGCGCTGCGGGGAACTGGCCGCCTTGGGCATCGACCACGTCATCGTCGCCGTCCCGGACGCGGCCGACGACTCGTGGCTGGCCCACCTGGCCGAACTCGCCGTTCGGATATCCACCATCACCCCGCTCGGCCGCTGAGCGCACCACCGCCAGGGTGGATCGGCTGCTGCGATCCGAGACTTGGTGAGGTCTTGGAACCACCCATGCCAATCCCCGAACCCCTCGTGCACAGGCTGCTACGACTCACGTGTTCGACTGGGTGAGGGGGATTGGCCTATGAAGACTCACCGAGGCCGGTCGATTACCAGCCGTATCACGCTGTTCACCGGCGTGGTCGCGGCTCTGCTGTCCGCGCTCCTGGCCACGACGGTCATGATCGCGTTCCATCGGTTCGCCACGGGACATCTCGTCGGAGAGCTCGCCGCCGCCGGTGGCCGCGTGGCCCATGAGGTGGAGCACCACCATGTGGTCACGCCGCTGGTCGAGCACAAGGACCGCAACCTGCAGATCGTCGACGCCACGAGACGGGTCGTCGCCGCGACGCCACAGCTGCGGGGCAAGCCGGTCATGGCCGGCTTCGTCCCCGACGGCAAGAAACTCTCCAGTGGCGTCGTGTGCGGCGGGGTCTTCCCTTCCGGCGAGTGCAACATCGTGGTCGCGCAGTCGGCTTTGGGGGACGGACAGGACTGGGTCGTCTACAGCTCCTCTCCCGTTGTCCCCCTGTACGTCGATCCGTGGCTGGCCGCGACGGTGCTCGGCGCCGCCGTGCTGATGGCCGTGGCCATCACCGGCATCGGCCATCGGGTCGCCACCGTATCCCTCGGGCCGGTGAAAGCCATCCGAGCGGAACTCGACAAGATCACCGAAACCTGCTCCGACCGGCGGGTGCCCCTTCCGCCGAGCCGGGATGAGATCTATGACCTGGCCGACAGCGTCAACCGGACGCTGGCCCGGCTGGAGGCCGCGATGAGACAGCAGCGCAATTTCACCTCGGACGCCTCCCACGAGCTGCGTACCCCCATCGCCGCGATACGAGCCGAGGTCGAGGACGCCCTGCACGCACCCGAGGAGACCAGCGTGCCCAGGCTGGGCAACACCCTGCTGAGCAGCCTGGACCGGCTGGAGGCGATCGTGGGCGACCTGCTGACCATCGCACGGCTGGAGGCGGGCAAGGGGGTCGAACGCGAGCCGATCGACCTGGCCGAATTCGTGACCTCGGAGTGCGAGAGACGCCCGAAACCGAACAAGGACCTCGAATACTCGCTCGAGCCCGGCGTGGTGGTGACCGCTGACCGGTTCCAGCTGTCGCGCCTGTTCACCAACCTGATGGACAACGCCGAGCGGCATGCCGCCAGCACCATCGCCTTCCACGTACGGCACGCGCCCAGCCCCAAGCGTGACGCCCAGCGCTTCCCGCACGGCATCGCGATGCTGGAAGTGGTCGACAACGGGCCCGGCATCGATCCGGACAAGCGCGAGCTCGTCTTCCAGCGCTTCGCCCGGCTGGACACCGCCCGCGACAGGGAGGCCGGAGGCACCGGTCTGGGCCTGTCGATCGCCCGGCAGATCGCCGAGGCGCACTGCGGCACCCTGCAGATCGAGAACAGCCCGCAGGGCACCCGGTTCGTGCTGCGCCTCCCGCTCGACTAACTGCCCCTTTGGTGTCATAGCAGGTCAATGGGGTACTGGCCGGAGCGCGGGGGAGTCCGGCACGAGCTGATCGCGCCACGCGAAACCTTCATGGCCTTGAGACGTCCGCCGCTTGTCCGGCACGAATCTCGACCAGTCATGTGAGGGGACGCATGAGCACGAAATCCGACACACTGGCCCGCGCGCTGGGCTGGGTCAGCCTGGCGCTGGGCACGGCGCAGCTGGCCGCGCCGCGCATGGTCAACCGCCTGAGCGGCGTCGACGACTCCCGCCTCGCCAGTACGGTGACGCGGGTGGCAGGCGCGCGGGAGCTGATGCACGCGGCGGCGCTGCTGGGCAGCCGCCGGCCCGGGCCGTGGACCTGGGGCCGGGTCGCGGGCGACGCGCTGGACCTGGCCGTGCTGGGCCGGGCGATGGCGAACCGCTCAGGCCGCTCAGGCCGCTACGGACGCAGACGGCGGCGGGCGGTCGCCGCGACGGCCGCCGTGACCGGCATCACGGCCCTGGACCTGGCCACCGCCCTGTACTCCGCCGGCCTCGGCGTCAGGCGGCCGATGCGGCTGCAGGCCTCGATCACCGTCAACCGGCCGCGCGAGGAGGTCTACGCCTTCTGGCGCGACCTCGAGAACCTGCCCGCGTTCATGCTCCACCTCGAGTCCGTACGGACCACGGGGGAGCGCCACTCGCGGTGGCGCGCCATGGTCCCGACGGCGGACGTGGAGTGGGCGGCGGAGATCCTGGACGAGCAGGCCGGCGAGCTGATCGCGTGGCGGTCGGTGCCCGGCTCCATGATCAAGACGAGCGGCTCGGTGACGTTCACCGAAGGTCCCGCCGGGCGCGGCACGACGGTGCACCTCACTCTGGAGTACCGCGGCCGCGGGCGGGCTCTCGGCGCCGCCGTGGCCAGGATGCTCGGCGAGTACCCGGAGCAGCAGGTCCGCGACGACCTGCGCCGCTTCAAGCAGATCATGGAGACGGGAGAAGTACTGCTCTCCGCGGGCAGCCCCGAGGGCGTCCGGCTGCTGAGCCGGCTCAGGCAGCGCCCCGCCCAGCCGGTGGGAGGGCGGTCATGAAGGCCAACTGCTGGATGGGACGGAACACCCTCGAGGTGCTGGACGTGCCGGAGCCGCGGATCATCAACGCCCAGGACGCCGTCGTCCGCGTCACCTCGACCGCCATCTGCGGCTCCGACCTGCATCTGGTCGACGGCTACGTCCCGACGGTGAAGAAGGGCGACGTCCTCGGCCACGAGTTCATGGGCGAGGTCCTGGAGGTCGGCCCCGAGGTGACGAAGCTGCGTCCCGGCGACCGGGTGGTCGTGCCGTTCCCGATCGCCTGCGGCCGCTGCTTCGCGTGCGCGGAGGGCCTGTATTCGATCTGCGAGAACTCCAACCCCAACGCGGGCATGGCCGAGAAGCTGATGGGGCACTCGCCGGCGGGCATCTTCGGCTACTCGCACATGCTCGGCGGCTTCGCCGGCGGTCAGGCCGAGTACGCGCGCGTGCCGTTCGCCGATGTGGGTCCGATCAAGATCGAGGACGACCTGCCGGACGAGAAGGTGCTGTTCCTGTCCGACATCCTGCCGACCGGCTACATGGGCGCTGAAATGTGCGACATCAAGCCGGGGCAGACGATCGCGGTCTGGGGTGCGGGCCCGGTCGGGCAGTTCGCCGTGGCCAGCGCCTACCTGCTCGGGGCGGGCAAGGTCATCTGCATCGACCGCTACCCGTACCGGCTGGACTACGCCCGGCGCGCGGGCGCGTACACCCTCAACTACGCGGACGTGGACGTGCTGGAGGCGCTGCGCGACATGACCGGCGGGCGCGGCCCGGACGCCTGCATCGACGCGGTCGGCATGGAGGCCCGCCACCCGACCCCGGCCATGTACGGCTACGACCGCGTCAAGCAGGCCGTGCGGATGGAGACCGATCGTCCGTACGCATTGCGCGAGGCCATCCTGGCCTGCCGCAACGGCGGCGTGGTCGCCGTCATCGGGACCTACGGCGGGCTGCTGGACAAGTTCCCGATGGGCTCGCTGATGAACCGGTCGCTGACGCTGCGCACCGGCCAGTGCCACGTCCAGCGCTACCTGCGGCCGCTGCTGGACAGGATCCGCGCCGGCGAGATCGACCCGAGCTTCGTCATCTCGCACCGGCTGCCGCTCAGCGAGGCCCCGTACGGCTTCGAGCTGTTCAAGAACAAGCAGGACGACTGCAACAAAGTCGTCCTGACGCCCTGACCTGCCCCGAGCCGCTCTGGGCGGTCACCGCGAACCGCGTGGCCGCCCGGCGGCCCGGCCTGCTCAGCGGGGGGCGGGCTCGCGGCCGGGCGGCTGCTGGAGTCGCTGCTCCGGCGCCGGCGCCGGCGGGTTCGGCAGGGTGACCGGCTCCGCGTGCAGCGGGAACGCCTCGCCGTGGTGGGTCAGCGTGATCGGCGGGCCCTCCAGCAGCCGGTAGCTCGTCGTGCCGCTCGTGACGCCGACGTGCAGCAGCCTGCCGCGGTAGCGCAGCCGGAAGGCCAGCCGGGTGATGCCCGGCGGCAGCCTCGGGGCGAAGCACATCCGGCCCTGGCCGGCGCGCATCCCGCCGAACCCCGCGACCAGGGAGATCCAGACTCCGGCCAGCGAGGCCATGTGGAGCCCGTCGACGGTGTTCCGCTCCAGGTCCGCCAGGTCCATCATGGCCGCCTCGCCGAGGTAGCGGTCGGCGAGTTCGAGCTGCCCCACCTCCGCGGCGATCACCGCCTGGGTGCAGGCGGACAACGACGAGTCGCGAACGGTCAGCGCCTCGTAGTAGGCGAAGTCGCGGGCCTTCTGTTCGGGCGTGAACGCGTCGCCGCGCAGGTGCAGCGCCAGCACGAGGTCGGCCTGCTTGACCACCTGCCGCCGGTAGAGGTCGAAATAGGGGAAATGTAGGAGCAGCGGGTACTGGTCCGGCTTGGTGGCGGCGAAGTTCCAGACCCCGTGGCGGGTGAACCCCTCGCTCTGCGGGTGCACGCCCAGCCGCTCGTCGTAGGGGACGGACATCGCGCTCGCCGCGTCGCGCCACCTCGTGGCCTCCTCCTCGGTGACCGCGAGCCGCGCCGCCCGGTCGGGATGGCGGGCGGCGACCTCGGCCGCCGCGCGCAGGTTCTGCTGGGCCATCAGGTTGGTGTAGACGTTGTTGTCGGCGACGGCGCTGTACTCGTCCGGTCCGGTCACGCCGTCGATGCGGTAGCGTCCGTCGGCGTCGTGATGGCCGAGGGCGCACCACAGCCGGGCCGTCCCCGACAGCAGCGGCAGGGCGGTGTCGCGCTCGAACGCCGTGTCCCCGGTGGCGTCGACGTACTGCGTGACCGCGTGGGCGATGTCGGCGTTGACGTGGAACGCCGCGGTCCCGGCGGGCCAGTAGCCGGAACACTCCTCGCCGTTGATCGTCCGCCAGGGGAAGGCGGTCCCGGCCAGCCCGAGCTGCGTGGCGCGCGCCTCCGCCGGCGGCACGGTCGACTTCCGCCACGACAGCGCGTCCGCTACGGCCCGCGGGTACGTGTACGTGAGCACGGGGAGCACGAAGATCTCGGTGTCCCAGAAGGCGTGGCCGTCGTAGCCCGAGCCGGTCAGCCCTTTGGCCGGGATGGGGCGGTCCTCCAGGCGCGCGGCCGACTGCAGCAGGTGGAACATCCCGAAACGTATGGCCTGCTGCACCTCGGCGTCGCCCTCGACCTCCACGTCCGCGCCCTCCCAGAACCGGTCGAGGAACTGCCGCTGATCCGCGCACAACCCGTCCCAGCCGACCAGCCGGGCGGCCGCCAGCGCCGCGACCACCTGGTCGTGCATGGCGGGCCGGGAGCGCCGCGCCGACCAGCCGTACGAGAAGAACTTGACCAGCCGCAGCGGCCGGCCCGGCGAAAGCCGCGTGGCGACGGTCACCCGGCTGACGTCGCCGCCGCCCTGCGCCTCGATCCGTGTGTCATCCGGCCCGTCGATCTCGTGGCACATGGCGGCGCCCACCCGCAGGCCGCTGGCCCGGGTGTGGTGCACCATGACCGCCACGCCGTCCTTCGCCGGCATGTTCTCCTCCAGCACCAGCGGCGACTCCAGAGGTGCGGCCTCACGCGGGTCGCCGCCCACGTACTGCCGGGTCTCGTTGGCGACGAGCTCGGACTGCACGACCACGTGGCGCGGCTGGTCGACGGCCTCCACCTCGTACCGGATCGCGGCCACCGCGCGGTGCGTGAAGGACACCAGCCGCGTGGACGTCAGCCGCACCTGGCCCCCGGTCGGGGAGCTCCACAGGACCCTGCGGGTCAGCGTGCCTGCGCGCAGGTCCAGGACCCGCTCGTGCTCGTGCAGCGTGCCGTATCGCACGTCGAACGGCTCGTCGTCGACCAGCAGCCGGATCACCTTGCCGTTGGTGACGTTCACCACCGTCTGCCCCGACTCCGGGTAGCCGTAGGCCGTCTCGGCGTACGGCAGCGGCCGCACCTCGTAGAACCCCCCGAGGTAGGTGCCCGGTTCCCCGTACGGCTCGCCCTCCTCGAGGTTGCCGCGCAGGCCGACGTGCCCGTTGGACAGCGCGAACACCGACTCGGTCTGCGCCAGCACGTCCAGGTCGAGCCGGCACTCCCGCACCGACCAGGGCTCGACCGCGAACGCCGGATGCCGGATCATCGTGCCGCCTCACCCCGCGGCTCCAGCAGCTCGGCGAGGTCGCTCACCACGATGTCGGCGCCGTGCTCGCGCAGCGCCTCCGCCTGCCCGGCCCGGTCGACGCCGACGACGAAGGCGAACCGGCCCGCCCGGCCCGCAGCCACCCCCGCCAGCGCGTCCTCGAACACCGCCGCCTCCGACGGCTCCAGCCCGAGGGCCTCGGCGCCCGCGAGGTACATGTCCGGGGCCGGCTTGCCGGCCAGGTGCCGCTGCCGGGCCACCACCCCGTCGACACGAGCCTCGAAATGCTCGGTGAGACCGGCGGCCGACAGGACCTTCGCGGTGTTCGCGCTCGATGACACGACGGCCCTGCGCAGCCCGGCGTCCCTGGCGGCCAGCACGTACCGGACGGAGCCGGGAAACGTCGCCACGCCGTCCCGGTCGATGACCTCCTGGACGAGCGCGTTCTTGCGGTTGCTCAGCGCGTGCACGGTCAGCGCGTCCCCGGGATCGCCGGGCGACCCCTCGGGCAGGCTGATCCCACGCGCCCGCAGGAAACTCCTCGTGCCGTCCAGCCGCTCCTTGCCGTCGACGTAGCGGTCGTAGTCGGCGACCGCGTCGAACGGCACGAACGGTTCCCCTGTCCGCCCGGCCCAGCGTTGCAGGAACTCGTCGAACATCGACTTCCACGCGGCGGCGTGCACCGTCGCGGTGCGCGTCAGCACGCCGTCCATGTCGAAGAGACACCCGCGGACTCCGTCAGGCAGCCCGAGCATCAGCCCCCCGATCCGGCACGTGTTCCGTACCTGGCCGGTGACTACCCCGCATCCCCCGCTTCTCACCGGGAACCCTTGATGATCAGCTGTCACGGAAAGTTTCGGTGACCTGCGTGGCTGTGCTCGTTTGCTCAGCGGAATGGATGCGAAGGCGATGTTTGAATATTTCGGCTCTGCATTGGCCGCCAGGAGCTCCCCGAGGCGGTCAGCCCCACGTCTGGGGCGCCGCCGATGTGATCGGTGGCGCCCCTACGTGCTTGCCGGATGTATTGCGGCCGTTTGCGTTCCGAGCCCGTCAGCGGGAGGCCGGCATCTGTGCCGGCGCCTCCTGCTCGCCTGCCCGCATCGGTCTGCCGGCCGGCGTGGTGTCAATCTGAGTTCTTGTAACCCCACGGCTTGTAGACCTTGCGCTCGAACCGGTCGCGCTCGTAGTCAAAGTCGTGGTGCCTGTGGCGGTCGTAGTCGAAGCTGAAGTTGTGGTTGCGGTTGAAGACCTGGACGTCGGCGGTCTCGCGGTGCCGGCGGGGAGGAGGCGGCGGGGGCACGTACCGCTGCTCCTTGTGGACCCGCGGCGCAGGCTGCGGTGTGGGCGCCGGTGGCCCGCCGGCCTGGAAGCCCGTGCTGGCTCCGGCCGCACCCTGGCCGAGTGGAAGGAACATGAGACCGGCGACCGCGCCGATAAGAGTTAGTGCCGCGAACCGCCCATGGCGTGGGGTTCGTGACCGCCGACTTTCAGTATTCACTGCTCTCGTTTCCGTTCATTGGGTCGATAGGCCTGGAATCCGGCGCCCGCCATTTCGGCGGTCATACAGATTCAGCAGACACTCGGACGGAAGCAGACATACCCATACGAGATATTAACAGTTACCTCTTTAACCTCAAACAACTCGTAAAACCTAAAGGGCGTTATATAACCATGATTTGATGTTTGAGAACAACCGTTGCCCGATGCCGCCGGATCGGCCTCATCGCGTGGCTGCCCGATGGCTGGAGATGTGGGGAAAACGATCAAATGTTTCGCTGTGGACATGGGCTAAGGTGGAGATTATTTATAAATGAGGGCTTAATCGAGAGAGGCATCCAGGTGGCGGATGCGGAGGAGGAGGGGAGGGCGGATGTGGTGGTGCTGCCCGGCCATGTACGGCGCGCTACCACTACGCCACGCGTGAGCCCTGCTCACGCGGCAGGGAATCGAACCCTGCGCCACCGGCACCCGAAGCGATAACCGACCAGCTTCGACCCGCCCTCCCCATGATCGTCAGCCCCGGGCTCCGGGCGGGTGCCAAGCCGACAACGGGCCGGTGAGGTGCGGAGAAGGCACGGATGTGGGAGGTTCACCGGCGTTCAGGTGCTCTCCCAACTGAGCTACCGGAGCGCTGCCCCGGGCAGGACTCGAACCTGCGACCGCCCCATTAGAAGTGGTAACCGACGAACTTCGACCCGTGCCCTCACCGAACCGCACCGGTGACCGCAGAGCCGGGACCGAGTACGGATGTGAGGAACTGACGAGGTCAGACGTTAGCGAATTCGTCGTTGAATCTCGATCGATTTTTCAGGTGATCATGATCGCCTGCCGGAAGGGCTCGGCTGCGCCGGAGACCTGTGCTCCCACGCGCGGTGGGGGTGCTTGCCGCCGGCAGGGGAGGACGGAGGCGCTCGTCGAGCTGGGCGACGCGCTGAGGTGGCCCCGCAAGGAGAACCACGGGGCCACCTTCCGCGAGCACGGCATGCGGCACTACTTCGCGGGCCTGCTTTTGACCGAGGGCCGGATGCGCCGGGTCATCGGCCGCGCGTCGGCGGCTGACGACCCGCAGACGGCCCAGGAGATCGACTTGTGACAGCGAAGATCAGCGGACATAGATGTTCGGCCTGGGCGGGGTGGGCATGCCGTCGCCGAGGAAGAAGCTCGTGTGCGGCGGCTGGTTGTAGGCGGTGTTCTGCCAGGCGACCGACACCCGGTAGTGCGGGTCGTGCATCAGCGTGTAGATGCGCCGGTCGGTCGGCGTGGTCGTGGCGTGGATCCGCAGGGCCCGGTTGTCGCTCGTGGGCCAGATGACCTCCTCGCGCCAGTCGCCGAACAGGTCCGCCGACAACGACGGGGTGGCCTTGGTGCCGTTGTTGGAGTGCACGCCCGACGCGGTCAGCAGGCGGGTGTCGGCGCTGGTGCCGTACTTGTCGATCCTCGTCTGGTCGAGCAGCTCCCTGGTCGGGTCGGCGTCCCACCAGATCAGGAAGTTCATCGAGGACGGCTTGCGGCCGGCGTTGTTGCCGGTGACACTGCGCAGGTTGGCGTCGGCGGCGGACCAGAACTCGCTCGCCACCCTGACGGTCGAGATGTCGCCGGCCACGCCGCGGCCGTTGTCGCCGGTGGCGGGGGTGGACCAGAGGATCTGGCCGTTGCGCGGGTCGATGTAGAGGGAGGAGGGCTGCGAGCCCGACTCGCTCACCTTGAAGTACTCAAGGCCCGCCCTGGCCGGGTCGAAGTCGCCCAGGTGCTGGGCGTCGCCGTGGCCGGTGCCCGTGGTCCACATGCCGGTGCCGTTGTCGTTGACGGCCATGGCGCCGTACACGATCTCGTCCCTGCCGTCCTGGTCGACGTCCCCGACGGACAGGCTGTGGCTGCCCTGGCCGGTCCACTGCGAGCCCGCCGAGTTGCTGTCGAACGTCCAGCGCTTGGTGAGCGTGCCGTTGCGGAAGTCCCAGGCGGCGATCACGGAGCGGGTGTAGTAGCCGCGGGCCATGATCAGCGAGGGGCGCTCCCCGTCCAGGTACGCCGTCCCGGCCAGGAACCGGTCCACCCGGTTGCCGTACGAGTCACCCCAGGACGAGACGGTGCCGCGGGGCGGGTCGTAGTTCACCGTGGACATCGCGGCGCCGGTCTGACCGTTGAACATGGTCAGGAACTCGGGACCGGACAGGACGTACCCGCTGGAGTTGCGGTAGTCGGCCGACGCGTTGCCGATGACCGTGCCCCGGCCGTCCCTGGTGCCGTCGGCGGTCTTCATCGCGACCTCGGCCCGGCCGTCGCCGTCGTAGTCGTAGACCTGGAACTGGGTGTAGTGGGCGCCCGCGCGGATGTTGCGGCCCAGGTCGATGCGCCACAGACGGGTGCCGTCCAGCCGGTACGCGTCCACGAACACGTTGCCGGTGTAGCCGGACTGGGAGTTGTCCTTGGCGTTGGACGGGTCCCACTTGAGCACGATCTCGTACCGGCCGTCGCCGTCCACGTCGCCGACGCCGGCGTCGTTGGCGCTGTAGGTGTACGCGACGCCGTCGGGTGTGGTGCCGCCCGACGGCGGCTGGATCGGCACGTCGAGGTAGGAGCCGCCGGTGAAGCGGAGCGAGGCGGGGGAGGCGGCCTGCTCGGTCCCGCCGGCCACCGCCCTGACTGTGTACGAGGCGTCGGCGGCCGCGCCGTTGTCGAGGTGGTTGGTGGAGCCGGTGAGGTTCGAGGCGACCCTGGTGGAGCCCCGGTACACGTTGAAGGCCACGCCGTCGGGGTCGGTGCCGAGCAGCCGCCAGGACACGAGGTTGCCTGATCCCGACCGGACGCTGATCAGGCCGCGGTCGAGGTCCTCCATCTGCTTCGTGGGCGGTGCGGCCTGGGCGGGGCCGCCGCCGATCGCCAGGGCGAGGACCGCTGCCATGCCGGCCAGTCGTAAACGCACGTTGCTGACTCCCTTCGCGGCAAGCGCTTTCCCGAAGCCCCGAAAAAAGAAAGTTTCATCGCGGGATCCGGCCGTGGGTTAGCGCTGACACGGAAATGCCGAAAAGGAGGGCTCCCCTGGTGAGGGCCCGACCTGCGGGAATGGTCACGGGACTCTCCTCGTCGGCGGCGGGGGCGCCCTGCCCCGCGCCGCGCGGTATTAAAGCCGCCGCCTCTTACACCCGCAAGCCCCCGGAGTCAGGTCAGGGCGTCCAGTGCCCGGTCGACGTCGTCGGCGGTGTTGTAGACGTGGAAGCTGGCGCGCACCTTTCCCGCCCGTACGGCCGCGCGGATCCCGGCCGCCGCCAGCCGCTCGCCCGGGGCGTCCACGGAGACGATGGCGGTGCCGGACGGCTCCAGGCCGAGCCCGGTCCTGAACCGGTTGGCGAGGGCGACGTCGTGGTCGCGGATCCGTTCGATGCCGAGCTCGTTGAGCAGCTCGATGGCCGGGGCGGCGCCGACGTACGAGAACCAGGCCGGCGACAGGTCGAACGCCCGCGCGTCCGGCGCCAGCCGCAGCGGCGGGCCGTAGTAGGAGCCGCCCTCGTCGGCCCCGCCGTACCAGTTGGCGGCCAGCGGGCGCATGCGCTCGCGCAGGCCGGGCGACAGGTAGCCGAACGCGGCCCCGCGCGGCGCCATCAGCCACTTGTACGCGGCGCAGGCCAGCGCGTCGATGCCCGCGATGCCGATGGGCAGCCAGCCGCAGGCCTGGGAGCCGTCGACGATGACGAGCGTGTCATGGGCTCGGGCGGCCTCGACGATGTCCTGAAGCGGCGCGACGTACCCCGTGGCGGACTGGACGAGGCTGAAGGCGACGGCGGCGGTGGAGCCGTCGATCGCGTCGGCCAGGCGGTCGGCGGGGACGGTCTCGACCTCGGCGGCCACCGCCCACGGGAACAGGTTGCTGGTGAACTCGATCTCCGGCACCACGACGCGCGCGCCCGGCGGGAGCGCCGTGGCCACGATGGACATGATCTGGGAGACGGTGGAGCTGACGGTGATGTCACCGGCCGGGGCGCCGATGAGGCGGGCGAAGGCCTCGCGGGAGCGGCCCACGGAGGCGTCCCAGGGTCTCCAGTCGCTGCTGCCGTGCCGCCAACCGGTCAGGGCGGCTTGGAGCTCTTCGAAGGCGTGGCGAGGGGGCAGGCCGTAGGAGGCGGTGTTGAGCCAGCCGGGGTCGGCGTCCCAGAGCTTGCCCGCCGAGGCGATGTCCATGTGATCAGCGTAGGTCGCTCGGGGCGGATTGACACAGTGCGGGGCTTGGGGCGTTCGGCGGTGGTTGCCGCAGCGCGGGCCGGTCGTTCGCGAGCCTTGGGCGTTCGGCGCGGGCGGTGTGCGCGTTGCCACAGTGCGGGCGGCAGGCCGTGACGCTCGCCCGTGGCGCGGGCGGCGAGCTCCGCCAGCGGTTCGCTCATCTCGCGGAACACCCGATCGAGGCGGCGGCGGGGCGGCGCAGTGCGGCCGGCGCGCACGTGCCCTTCACGGCCTGCTCGACGTAGTAGGGGCCGGCGAGTTGACGATGCCGGTGATGTGGCGGCTACGCATCACATGGCGGGGTGCGGGCGGACCTCAGCTCGGCATGGCGGCTTGGCGGAACTGGCTCCTCAACTTTCGACGTCGTCGGCCACGGTGGAAGTCGGGGTATTGAGGATGCCGTCGAACGCGTCGAAGACGGGGGTGTGCAGGTAGGCGCTTTGTATCCGGATGCGGTCGGGGCCAGGGGTGAGACCGGCGTCACCGGGGACCTCTTGGCGTGCCTGGCGAAGATCGGCGATGCTGAGCCCCAGGTCGGCATCGGCGAAGGCGACTTCGACGCTTCCCGGCTCGGGCGCCTCCAACGCGGTGTTGTCGATGGCGAAACCGAAGCGCGCGTTCTCGTCGGGGCGCATATCGGCTGTGTGCCCGGTGGTGCTCGTCAGGCCGAGGGCGAAGTACTCATCGCCGAGAACGCGGTGCAGGTGCTGCCCCATCGGGAGCCCCGTGAGGTGACCGTTGAAGGAGATCGGCACCTTCTGGATGTGGGCGTTGTGGGCCGCCAGCACGACCCGGGTCCCAGGTCCAAGGCGCTCCAGATGCCACAGGACGGACCCGGCCATGTAGACGTCGCGGGCCGAGGTGTCGGCGGTCAGCCCGTTTCCGGCGTAGAGGCCGGCCATGGCGCGGAAGCCGTAGTCGGCGTGGCAGGCCCCTTCGAGGCGACGCCGGGCGATGTCATAGCTGCGCTGGTCACCGCGGGAGAGGTACAGCGCTTCGACGGCGCGGAACCGGATGAGCAGGCGCATCAGGATAGCGCTGAGGGCGTCCTGTTCGGCGGTGGCCAGGCGGGTCCAGGCCGGTGCGGCCGAGGCCGCGGAGGCACCGGCGAACGATTCGGCGATCCGCATCGCCGTCTGGATCGCCGGCAGGGTTTCGGGATCGATCTGGCGCAGGTAGTCGGCGACCGGGGCCAGGGCGGGAAGCAAGGACCCACCGGCTGCCGGGATGTCGATCCCGGCGAAACGCACCGGCTTCGAGGCCGTGGCGTTGTGTCGGCGCATCCAGCGCAGTGGCTCATCGACTCCCACGGGGATCGCCGCGGCGAGATGGGCCGACAGATCATCGTCCGTACCCTCCCCCTGGGCCCAGGCGTCAAGGGGGAAGCCTTCGCTGAAGCCGTACTCGAAGGCCAGGACGGTGAAGCCGCAGTGTTCGACCAGGAACCGCAGGATGCGCCGGCGCATGAGTGAGAACTCGCTGATGAAGTGGGAGTTCTCACCGATCGCGACGACGCGGGCTCCGCCGACGACGTCGCGTAGCGGCTCCAGGTCATGGAGCGGAGCCTCAGGATCGAGGTGGGTGAGCGGGATGGCATGGCCGCGAAGCCAGCCGGCGAAGGGGTTGTGGTGGGACGAAGCGGGCATGCTGACAGCTCGATTCTGGTGCTGGAATATGGATGGCTCATTGACGCGGGCGCGGGGCACCGCCTGCCGGGGGGCCACTGGAGCTCGGCGACCTGATGGCGAAGACTCTCCCGGCCTCACCGCGCGTGGCGTCTCCCGAAGAGAGGCGGCGGAGTGATGGGGAACGGGTGCCGACGGTTGGGAAGGTTTCGCAGGCCGAAGCCCGGCCTTCGTGAAGCCGGTTGTCCTGTGCTGGTCCCGTTCAGCGGCCCGCCGCCCTGCTGAGCGGCGGGCCCAGACATATCTACACCGCCTGCGCGGCAGCCGCTTTCTCCAGGTCGTCGATGCTGCCGGACATGATCGTGCGGATGTGCTCGCTGATGTGCTGGAGCGGCCAGTCCCACCAGGCCAGAGCGAGGAGGCGGTCGATGTCCGCATCGCTGTGGCGGCGGCGGATGAGCCGGGCCGGGTTGCCGCCGACGATGCCGTAGTCGGGGACGTCGTCGACGACGACGGAGCCGGAGGCGACGATCGCTCCGTGGCCGATGCGGACGCCGGGCATCACCATGGCCCGGTAGCCGAGCCAGACGTCGTTGCCTATCACGGTGTCACCCCGTCCGGGCAGGCCGGTGATGAGGTCGAAGTGCTCGGCCCAGGAACCGCCCATGATCGGGAAAGGGAATGTCGAGGGGCCGTCCATGCGGTGGTTGGCGCCGTTCATGATGAACCGCACGCCCTCGCCCAACGCGCAGAACTTCCCGATGACCAGTTTCTCCGGCCCGTAGTGGTACAACACGTTACGGGTCTCGAAGGCGGTCGGATCATCCGGATCGTCGTAGTATGAGAATTCCCCGACCTCGATCAGCGGCGAGGTGATCAGGGGCTTCAGCAGCACCAGACGCGGCTGTTCGGGCATGGGACGCAGCACGGTCGGGTCGGCGGGAACAGGCGACATCACGAATCGTTTCCTTCCTGAAGCTGACTGCGGGCCTGAAAGACGTCAGGCCCGCGGCGCGGTAAGCCGGAGTCGCCTGCTCGGCAGGATGGGCGTCGTGCAGGCGCCGACACAGCAGGCGATCACGCTGACGATGAGAGTGCCGTCGTAGCCGGCCAGGGCGGCTTCCAGGTCCTCGACGAAGGCGAGCGAAAGATGGTGGGTGGGTTCGTCGAGCAACAGAACCTCTGACGGCTGTCTGAACAGGCGCGCCAGGGCGAGACGCCACTGCTGGCCGGTGGACAGCCGGCCAACCGGCATCGTGAGCCGGCCGCGGTCGAACAGGCCGGGGGACAGCAGTCGCTCGGTGTGGTCCGCGCGTCTCCCGCCTGTCCACGGGCGTCCGGTGGCAGCCCCCGTCCCGGGCGGGATAGCCGACCCTGCCGTCGGCGTGGAGGACAACCTCGCCCTGATCGGGCCGCTCACATGCGGCGAGCAGGCGGCGCAAGGTGGTCTCGCCCCATCCGTTCTCGCCGATGATCCCCGTTCGCTCGCCCGCGACGAGCGAACACTTCACCGAGTCAAGGGCGAGTCTGCTGTCGAAGGACCTGCTGACAGCGAGCGCGGTGATCTGCGTGGGCATGCGAGCACTCCAGAACATTCGAGAACGGGGCGACCGTCAAAGGCCGCACGACGGGGCGAACGCTTCGGAAGAACATCGATAACTCCACTAGTGCGACGATTGCTGCATTAAGATACTGGCATGACGCCGTCCACTGAGCAAACCGGATGACCAGCGATGACTCCCCCAACACCACGACCGGAGGACGCCCGGCCAGCGCCACCGACCCGGCGCCGCCCCGGTGGCCGGACTGCACGTATTCGTACGCAGGTACTCGACGCGGTCCTCGCAGAGCTTGGCGAACGTGGTTATGACGGGCTCACCATGGACGCGGTCGCCGCGCGCGCGGGCGTGCACCGCGCAACGGTGTACCGGCGTTGGGGGGACGTCGGCGGCTTGCTCGCCGACGTCCTCGACGCGACGGGCGAGGACGACTGGCAACCCCCGGACACCGGCTCGCTGAAAGGCGACCTGGCAGCACTGAACCATGAGATCCAGGCAGCCCTGACTGCGCAGCCGCCGATCGTCGCAGCCCTGATCGCCGCTTCATTCCGCTCCGAGAAAGCCGACCGCGCCCAACGGCGGCTCTGGGAGGACCGGTACGCCCGGTGCGAGATCATCGTCACCCGGGCGACCCGGCGCGGCGAACTCCCGCCGCACACCGACGCTCGGCGACTGCTCATTGCCGCCACCGCGCCGGTGTACCACCAGCTGGTGCTTCTCCGCATGCCGCCCGACCCGCACCTGCCCGACCACGCGGCCAGAACCGCCGTCCTCGCCGCGTCCATCGGAGCCTTCGCGTCGGTTGGCGACGCCTGACGGGACCCATCGTCTCGCCTCCCGCCCCGACGTCGGAGGGCCGTGGCGCCTCGGCTGCTTGAGCTGCACGTGTCCGGCCCCCTGTTTCAGGGATCGGCAGGAGTCGTAGATGGCCCTCCGTCCGGGTTCTCATGCCACCCAGGACCGAGGCGAAGGCGACCCCGGGTCAGAGGCGGGCCGGTTGGACTTCCGTGATCGCTTCTGGAATCCGATCAGATGACCAGGGCCGTCCAGCCTTGGCCGAGAAGTAGGCAGGCCGCGGCAGCAGCCAGCTGCACCGGGGGAGGGCCTGATCCGCCGCTCACGCGGAGAGTGGGCGCGCGGCCTGGCGTCGACTGGGTAAGTCCACCACATTGAAGCTCTTGACCTCAAGCAAACTTAAGGTTCTATCGTGATCTTCATGAGCACAACGGACATTGCTGAGCAGACCAGCCAGGCTGATATCGAAGCGATCGAGCAGGTGGTGGCCACGGTCGAGCACACCCAGAACAACGAACTCCCCGACGAATTCGTTGCGCTGTTCCGAGCTGACGCGATCTGGACAACAGGCAGTGGCAAGCGCCTCTTCGGCCGTGATGCGATCTCGACGTTCACGCACCAGGTGCTTCCCGGAGGGATGCAGGGCGCGACGGTCACGTTTGAGGTGGAACATGTGCTGTTCATCCGTCCCGACGTCGCAGCCGTGAAGGTGCGTCAGGTCTACTGGACGTCCGACGGAACGGAGGTGGGCACGCCGCTGTTCGTCATGGCAAAGGAGGGTGGGCGGTGGCTCCTGACCGCCTGCCAGAACACCAGCGTTCTCGGCAGCGACTGACCGCATTCGACGGCGCGCACCTCCAGCGACAAGCCGCACGCCAGGCCGCCAACCCGCACACCAAGACCCCGTCAGCCTCATGCTGCCGGGGTCTTCTCCCGCCACCACATCCTCACGTTGAAATGACGCGTTCGTCCTCATCTTGAGTGTCCGGGAACACCTGCCGACGAACGACCGATCCTGATCAGATATCCGCGGCTGGGTGGTCAGGTGTAGTTGGCAGCCGAAGCATTGGTGCCGTACCCGTACACCTTCAGCTGGTACCTCTCGCCGTACAACCCGTAGACCTTGCGGTTGCGGGCGTCGCCGACACCGTGCGCGACCACTACACCGGTGTCGAGATCCTTGAGCCACCACTCGGTGTAACGAGCGATCTGGTCCACGTCGATGAGAACCCAGTGCTGCGAATTGTGCGCCTCGATAGCCCGGCAGTACTTGGTCAGTTTGATCCCCGTGATCGGGTTGATATCGCAGCGAACTTTGTCATATCCGGCAGCGGAGGCCGGCTCCGCCATTGCCGAGGCCGCCACGGTCATCGCCGCCAGAACTCCTATGAACTTCCCAGCACGCATCAGGCGTCCCTTCTCGTAGTGCCTCCAACTCGGGGCTCTTGTCCGAGTTCCAGGGCTCTCCCTGGGGCGCCATCGTCCTTGACGTCTGTCATAGACGCGTCATAACGATGATCAACCGGATCGGGGCAGATCCTGCAGGCGAACATCCGGCAGCGGGAGGCGCTGGACCGCCCGCCGCGGCCGCGGTTCGTCTCGTGCGCCAGGCCCGGGCCGCCGGCCTGGACGGCGACGGCATCTGCGACTACGTCAGGGATCGAACTCCAAAGCGGCGGTCGGGTCGGTGGGGCCGTCTCGTCAGGGCGCGCTGGGGAAGGCGGGGTCACTCGGCCGGGGCGAGGTCCTTGATGAAGACGATCCCGTCCGTCGTGTCCACCTGGCCGGGGTCCAGGGCGAAGTAACCGTGGTTGGCGGAGGTGCGGACAGTCAGCTCGGCGTCTCCGATGGCCGTGCTCAGGCGCCTGGAGTCGACGAGGTAGTGGTTCTCCGGGAGGGAGGCGTGCAGGACGCCCTCCAGGGTGTCCGGCGGGGGAGCGGCGAGGCCGAGGTGGGGCGCCGCGCCCAGGGCCGAGGCGATGAAGGCGTACTCGGCGCCCACGTGCGCGGCGACGATCGCGCCGGCGCTCCACCACTCCAGCAGCAGGTCGCCGCCCGGCCAGCCGGCCGTCCGCCAGACGCTCTTGTCGCGCTGGAGGTGGCGGTTGTGGGCGTGGACCAGCACCGGGCCGTACGGCGGTGCGATGGCCAGAAGGTTCTCGGCCATCATCGTGTCCCGCAGCGCCATGAGACGCGCGACGCGGGCCGGCGACGGGTCGGCCATCCCCGCGTGGTAGCGGAGCAGGCCCGTGGCCGTGCGCCCGTGCAAGCAGGCCCGCCACCACGCCTCCCGTGAGGTGGCGGCCATCAGGCGCGGCGACTCGGCCATGAGCAGGGCCACGAGGTCGTCGGCGATGAGGCGGAGCGAGACGGCGGCGGCGGACCTGCCGATGGACCGGGCGGGGTCCATGGTCGCCGCGGGCTCGGTCCACAGGGCGTCGACGCCGAGCAACCGGTCGAGGTCGTCAAAGGGCAGGACGTCGAGATGGGCGGCGAGGTAGCCGTGCAATCCGGCGAGCGCCCGCCGGGGGCTGCCGGGACCGGCGATCTCGAGCGGGCCGTCGAAGCCGAAGAAGCGGATCCGCTCGGCCGCCGGCCGGTCGCGGTTGCAGGACCGCATCCACGCCACGAGCTCCCGGTTCGCGGCCGACTCGCCGAACCCGTGGCTGAAGCCGCGCCGCATGACGTCGTCGAGCTCCCCCACGCCCTTCGTGACGTATTCGTCGACGATCAGGCCCGCGAGGCAGTCACTCTCGATCGCGATCGACCGGTACCCCTCGTGCTCGACGAGATGCCGGAAGATCTCGTTGCGCTGCCGGGGCAGCGACTCCTCGCCGTGCGTGGGCTCGCCGAGCCCGAGGAGGCGGGGCGGCTCCGGGAGGGACCGGAGGAGCTTCGTGATCGAGGCGCCCTCGAAGGGCCAGGCGCAGTCAAGGATCGCGGATGCCATACCTTCAACCGTATCGTTGAACCTTATGTGTAAACTTTGCCAATGCCACGCGAACGACTCCGACCCGTGGACCTGGCACGCGAGCACGGTCTGTCCACGCAGGCGATCCGGAACTATGAACAAGCGGGCATCCTCCCGCCCGCGGCGCGCACGCCCAGCGGCTACCGCGCCTACACCCCTGCCCACGCGCGGGCCCTGCGCGCGTTCCTCGCCCTGATGCCCGGCCACGGGCACCAGACGGCCACCTCGATCATGCAGGAGGTGAACAGCGGCGCGGTCGAGCAGGCCCTGCGGCTGATCGACGAGAGCCACGCCCAGCTGCTCGAGGACCGCCGCACGCTGCTGGCCGTTGAGCGGGCGCTGCGCGATCTGACGTCCGAGGACGGACCCGGCCCCCTGGAACGCCCCGAGCCCGGCGGCGTCACCTTCATCGGCCCCCTGGCCAGAAGGCTTGGGATCAGGCCCGCGACCCTGCGCAAATGGGAGCGCGCCGGGCTGGTCGATCCGCGTCGCGACCCTCAAACCGGCTACCGGGTCTACGCTGCCGCCGACGTGCGGGACGCCCGGCTGGTCCACCAGCTCAGGCGCGGCGGATACCTGCTGGAGCAGATCGCGCCGCTGCTCGCCCAGGTTCGCGCCGCCGGAGGGCTGGCGCCCCTGGAGGCCACCCTGCGCGACTGGCACGCCCGGCTGTCCGCGCGCGGCCGCGCCATGCTGGCCGGCGCCGCCGAGCTCGACGCCTACCTGCGCGACCCCGCCCCGCGCAGCGGCGAATCGGAGGATTAGCTCTGTTTATTAATCCGCTGCGCCAGGCAGACGGGATGACGCCATGGATGCATATGTGCTCGGCTTCCACGACATCGACAAGACGCTGCTCCCCCCTGGTCGGCGGCAAGGGGGCCAATCTCGGCGAGTTGTCCGCCGTCGAGGAGGGCGACATCCTCGTCACGGTCTTCACCGGCCCGAGCTGGTCGCCGCTGTTTGTCTCCGTCAAGGGCGTCGTGATGGAGGTCGGGGGAGTGATGACCCACGGCGCGGTGGTCGCCAGGGAGTACGGGCTGCCCGCGGTCGTCGGCGTCGAGAACGCCACCCGGCGCATCCAGGACGGGCAGCTCATCCGCGTCAACGGCACGGAGGGGTCCGTAGAACTGCTCTGACCTGGTAAAACGCGGGCGGTCCCGGGCTTTCTGGGGCCGCCCGTTCGTGTGTCCGCAGGCATCTTGACCCTCCTTGACAGATCTCAGCTCTGGCCGGTGCGGGCGCCGCGGTCGCCGCCGCCGACCTCCTTCCGGGCGTGCCGTACCGCATGGACGTGCGCGACCCGCGCGACGTCGAGGACGCCGTCGCCGCCGTGGAACGGGACCTCGGACCGATCGGCATCCTCGTCAACATCGCCGGCGTGCTGCTGCCGGGGGCCGTGGCGGAGACCGACGACGACCGCTGGCGGCAGAGCTTCGCCGTGCTACGCCGCGTCGAAGGCGGCGGCCTGCATGTTCACCCGCTGCCTGGGCCTGGAGGTGGCCGGGCACGGCATCCGCTGCAACGTCGTCTCGCCCGGCTCGACCGACACCTGCACGGGCCGGTCGGCCGGGATGCCAAGCAGTCGCCAGAACTCCTCGACAGCCTGCGTGACCCAGGTCATCGCCTGGGACTCCTTCTGATCAGAGGTTCCCCGGATTATGATTCTCGTTGCCGCTGTTGACCCGGAGTGATGCGCTGAAGACATGCCTTGATAGTGGGTCGTGAGCGCGTCCGGGGGATGCCCACCGACCCTGGTAACCGCGACTGGCGCTCTGGGAGGCCGTACGCCAGGCTGCCGGCAACCTCCTCCTGCCGGCCCGCGCGGCGTCCGTAGCGTCGGGGTCTCGGGACGGCCATCACAGGCCATCGATTCCGCGATCGCCAAACGGGTGACGAATGGATCGCGTACTGTCACCTTCGTGACTAGCCCGCCCGCTTCCTCGCACGACCCGCTCGATGTCGTCGTCGATGCCAGCCAGCGCTGGGCCGCCTACCGGGAACCGCCGGCCCGCCAACTCGGCGAGACCACCTTGGGCGATGGTCTGGGACGGCGAACGCTGCTTACAGCAGCCGCGTCCCTGGCGGCGTCCGGCCTTGTCGGCTGCTCATCGGCCGAGGTGCGGAACGAGATGCACACGGCGGCGCCCGCATCCCGCACAGAACCGGCTCCTGGCGCACCGAAGGCTGCTTACCAACGGCTGATGGAGGGCAACAGACGCTGGGTGGCCAACGCACTCCAGCATCCGGATCGCGATCCCACACGCCGGGAGTTGCTGGCCACCAGCCAGCAGCCCTACGGAGCGGTGCTGTCATGCATCGATTCCCGGGTGCCACCCGAGCTTGTCTTCGACACCGGCCTGGGTGATCTGTTCGTCATGCGCAGCGGCGGGGCGGCTGTGGGGCCCGTCATTACCGGCTCCGTCGAGTACGGGCCAATGACCAGCGGAACTCCGCTGATAGTCGTACTTGGCCACCAGCGGTGCGGCGCGGTCTCCGCCGCGTACAGAGCCCTGCGGGAAGATAAGCCGCTGCCGGGCAACCTCCAGGCGATCACGGAGGCTCTGCGTCCGGCGTACGAACAGGCCGTACGGGAAAGCAGCGCCGATCCCGCCGAGACGATGGCCAGAGCCCAGGTGAAGCTGACCGCGAACGCCCTGCGCAGCAATCGAGACCTCGCGCCGCTGGTGGCCGAGGGAGTCCTGGCTGTGGTCAGCGCGTACTACTCCCTAGACACAGGCCAGGTCGAGATTCTGAACGGCGCACCTGCCTGAACAGCCCTCAAACCCGAGAGTCTCCCGGCACGCGCCGAGCTGACCGCTGGACCCCGTCCGCGCTCAACGACGCCACCGCGCTGCTGGCGGACCTGCTTGCGGCCGGCCAGCGCCACGGCGTCACCGCCGCCGACTGGAACGAGGACGGGGAGAACCATCTGACGCAGGCCGTCGCGAGCCGAGCGAGCGCTCGCCGCGCCTGCAACTGGACCCTCTGGGCGCCAGGTTCGCCGAGTACCGCGAGGCGGTGGGTCTGCCGCCGGAGATCGGCCTGCATCGCCTGCGGCACTCCTACGTCACTCACCTTATTGAGGGCGGTTACGACCCGCTATTCGTCCAGTACCAGGTCGGGCACTCATATGCGTCGACGACGGCGCTATACACCTCGGTGTCGTCGGATTTCCGCAACCGCGTCCTGCGGCAAGCACTCGGCCGCACCATCAGCCGCGCCCTGAACCGTCCAGGCCAGGGAGGCAAACCGTGACCAGCCGCCTGAACTTCCACTGGCACCAGCTGAAACACCTTTGCGTGCTGGCCGGGCGAGCTGTGATCATGCCGCTCATGGGCTGAGCCTTCTGCCGTAGTCATGAACGACGCCAGCGCGCTATCCCGTGAACTCCGTCCTCCTTGGAGGGTTGATCATGTCGTCCGAATCCGTGGAAGCCGTGCTTGTCATCATCGACCAGGACGGTGCCGTGCTGTGCGACATGGCCAGCGGCAATCCGGCGCTGCCGCGGATGCGGTTCGACGGCAGGTGGCCACCGATGGACAGCGAGCTGACCGATCGCGTTCGTCGCGAACTCGGGCTGACCACGGTGGTCCTGGAGCCGTTGGACTTCACGACAGTGGTCCTGCTGGCGGCGGACCGGGCGCGGCCGGTCTCCGCCGATGGGTTCGCGTGGCACGGCCACGATGCGGTGACCGGGCAGAGCCTGGTACTCGACCGCCGGGCGGCGCGATCCCGGCCGCCCGCCTCCGACTGGTTCAGGCCCGGCTGGTTCGAGCGAGCCGAGTCCTACATCGACGGGGAGATCAAGGCTGCCGGTCGCGTGCGGCTCGGTCCGAGCCGCCAGATCAAGCACTGGAGCATGTCCGCCGTGCTCCGCACGCCGACTGACCGGGGTGACATGTACCTGAAAGCGGTCCTGCCGAGGCTGGCTCACGAACCGGACATCACTCGATACCTTGCGTCCTTGCGCATCGCGCCGTTCGCCACCATCACCGCGATCTCACCCGATGACCGCTGGTGGCTGGCCGAGGACTTCGGCGGTGTGGACGGCTGGGCGGTCTCCAAAGAGCAGCGTCGCGCATGCCTGACACAGCTGGTCATGGTGCAGAAGGAGACCATTCACCGCGGGGACGAGCTGATCGCCGTGGGGTGCGTCCCGCTCACCCCGACCTCGCTGGCCGACGACGTGCGGTCAACCCTGGCCCGCGACGACATCTGGCGGGCGCCCAAACTTGTGAAGAACCTGGACCGGGCGCTGAGCGGCGAGGAGGCCGACCGGCTGCAGGCACTGACCCCGTATCTGGTCGAGTGCGCCGAGCGACTGGACGAGGCGGCCATCCCGGCGACGATCGTCCACCGCGATTTCCATACGGGCAACGTGGTCGTGCGCGACGACGAGATCCTGCTGCACGACTGGAGCTTCGCCACCATCACGAACCCGCTGTTCGATCTGGCCTCATGGCTGCACGACGCGTCCGAGCCGGACGCCGCGACCTACCTCGACGCCTTCTTCGCCGCCTGGGCCGACACCGTCGCTCCGGAACGGATGCGCAGCGCATGGCGCGTGGCCAAGCCGCTCGCCGCAGTGGTGGAGATCATGAAGCTGATCGAGCTGGCCGACATCGTCGGACCGGATCACGACTTCAACTGGCTACCGATGACCTACGGCTGGGGGCGGCGGCTGCTGCACGCGGCCACCGACCCCAACCTGACCATCAACGGGTGGCGAAAGTAGGGCTCATCGGTCGCGCTCGGGGATCACTCGACGCCCGGGACCGACGTGCAGCCAAGGCCGGGGACATGACCTGACTTCGTCCCCGGTCCTCCGAAGACGCCTTCCTCGACGGCAACTCATCGGAGTCGAATAGCGCGGGTTACCGGTTGCTACCTGCGGAAACACTTCTTCGCTGGTTATCGCGTCGGGTCGTGCCGGAATCATCCCCCGCCGTTCCGACCGAAACCCGGTCTCCAGCGGCAGGCGCTTCACGGGGTGCCGGTAAGAAGCGGTGTAGAGGATAGGAAGGCCGCTAGTCAAGGAATCAGTACGCCTGGCCAGTGCGTCTTTGTGCGATGAGCCGGGGATGAGGCTCCCCCACAGTGTTCCGGGGGTCCGGACCGACACATCATCGAGGGGAACCAGCGAATGTTCAGCACCAACACGGGTCGTCGCATGCTCAGAAGAGCGAGTATGGCCCTGGGATTCGTCACCGTCCTGTTCACCGGCGCCGTGGCGCTGGCCGGACCGGCGTCGGCGGCCACCGTCACCGCGCAACTCGACAGCGGCAGGATCCTCGTCAACGGCAGCTCGGTGGACGACGGGATCGAGATCAAGCTCAACGCGACGGGCACCGTGGTGACCATCAGCAATACGCTCGGCTCGGCTGCGGCCGGTTCTGGATGCACGCAGGCGGGGGGCGAGGCGGAGTGTCCGACCGGTGGGATCAATCGCGTCGACGTGTTCGCGGGGGACGGCAACGACGCGATCCGCAACAACACGAGCCTGCCGAGCACGCTCTCCGGCGACAACGGCATCGACACCGTCAACGGCGGCTTCGGCGCCGACATCCTGTTCGGCGGTTTCGGTGACGACACGCTCAACGGCCGCGGGGGCAATGACCGCCTGATCGGCAGTATCGGCACCGACACGCTCAACGGCGGTGCCGACACCGACCGCTGCGACGGCGAAGTCGAGACCAACTGCGAGCTTTAGGCGCCCACACGACCGCCCCGCCGGATGGACCGGCGGGGGCGGTTTGCCGTTCGTCGCGGCCTCGCCTGCCCAGCATTGACCAGGCACGTCACAGCAAGATCAACATCGTTGGGGCTCATGACACGCTCGGCTCCGATCGCAGGAACAGCGCAATCTCTCCAGCTGTTCGTCCAGTTCGCGCCCGGCCGCCCGACGCCAAACTTCCTCCGGGCGGAGGTGACCGACGAATGACCAGGGCCGCTACAGCCGCTACGACCGGAAGGCGGTAGAAGCCTTCCAGGCCGAGACCGCCAGGCATACCCGGACGCGGTCTGTCACGCGAAGGACAGCGCGCCAGCAGAGCTCAGTACCACCTCTGATAGTCGCCGTCGTTGCTCGGGGAAAGGTAAACCGAACCTGCCCAGTTGCTGTCGAGGTTTTGTTCCGACTCCCATTGGATGATGTGACCGGAGGGGCTAAACAGTCTCCATTTCTGGTAATCGCCGCCATTGCAGCTGAGCGTGTAGACCCTGCCGGTGGCTGAGGTGCCGTCGAGACATTCCTGGCTCCACGAGTTCACCAGGGATTTGTAGTTCTCCCCGCCAACCCAAGTCCAGGTCTGGGTGGGGCCGTAGTGGCACGGATTTGTGAAGACGTGACCATCCCGACCCTGCTCCAGGCATCGGCCTGTTTCCTGGTTCCTGACGTAGCCAGCGGCCCGGGCTCCGATGTTCGCCGGCTCCATGGTGAAGCCGGACTCAGCCAGCGTTGCCTGGGCGGCCGGAATCTCAGTGATCGGTGCGGCGACCGCGGCACTTGCTGGCGTGGTCGCCAGTCCGGTGCCGACGGCCGCGGTGGCCATGACAGCCATGCTCATCAGCGCGGTGCGAATTCGGTTACGCATGCGGAGGTGAACCTTTCTTTCGGCGGGCCGGCATGAGGTCGAGCCGTCCCTTTCTACGGAAAGTCGGCCCACTCACTGCCGCAGGAAGAAATCACGCGCCGCGAGACTTGTACGTCCTGGCTTAACCGTGCCGCTCAGGGCCTTGTGTGACCGCTTGGCGGCATGCTGTGACGGCGATACCGACGCGTACGGGGGGCGGATGCACAGGATTCACTTCACGGCCGACGACCTGCCGCGGGTGCGGGTGGCGCCGACGTTGGGTCCCATGGCCGAGACCCTGTTCAGCCTGATTGCGCTGCGCGGGCGGGCGGAGGAGACGATGTTCGGTGCGTGGCGGCGTCGAGTGCGCGGTGCCCTTGATGCGCGGTTCGCGGTACTGGCCGCCATCGCACCCGCGCGACTGCCGTACTTCGACATGGCCATTCTCGCGGGACAGAGCCGCGACCTGGCCGAGAGCGGCGAGACCTTCCTGGCGAGCCCCCGGCAGGCCGTCCGGGCGGAGCTGGACTTCTACGCCGGCGAACACGGCCGAGTGCCAACGGCGCTGGCCGGGCTCGCCGACACCCTTGCCGTTCGGCGGGAGGTGCTGTCCACGGTGGAGGCGTACCATCGGGCTGCTGTCGGCCCACATTGGGGGCGCATTCGTACGCACCTCGAGGCAGAGCGCGCCAAGCGCGGCACGATCCTGCTTGATCGCGGTGTCGACGGTCTCCTGTCCAGCCTGCACCCGAGCATCCGGTGGAAGTCGCCGACCCTCTACGTCAACGCCGGCGACCAGTTCGACGCCGACTTCACCCTCGATGGGCGGGGGCTGCTATTGGCGTCATCGTTCTTCCACCGAACCCCATCGGTGATGTTCGACCCGAACGATCCCGCCGACTGCATCGTGATCTACCCTGCCAGCCTCGGCGTCGACCATGCCGCTGGCATCTGGGCGGGCGGCACATCGACGCGGGCGCTCGCCAACCTCCTCGGCCGCACCCGCGCCTCAGTGCTCACTGCCATCGCCGACGGTGTGCCCACCACCGGCGCCCTGGCCCGCCGCCTGGACATCTCCTCGGCGGCCATCAGCCAGCACACCGCCGTTCTACGCGAGGCAGGCCTGATCACCACACGCCGGCACCACAGCAGCGTACTGCACTACCCCACCCAGACCGGTCTGACCCTCCTCGACCGGCACGACACACTCCACCCGACTCCCTGACGCCAGACGGACGGCACCGAGCGCCGGGCCCCGGCGCTCGCCAGTTCGGGTCGTGCTCGAACTCGGGCGGCCGTTCACCGCCGCCCGCGCGGAGGCCGCGGGCGACAAGGCGGCGTGACCAACGCGTGCTCGGCCGCGCGAGCCAGCGGGCTCCCCGCGGTTGAGGTGATGCCAAGCGTGCGGGCGCCGCGCCACTTGCGCACGCCCCCCACGACAACAGGTGAGATCTACGTTGTAAAGCAGGATACATCGTACAATCCCCCCAAATCGACCCGTCGCACGCCGCTCATCCCGCCGCACAGGGCCGTCTCCGTCCCGCGACCGCCACGCGGCGCTCCTGGCGCGACGCCTGACAGCGGCCGGGTGAAGGCGCTCGCGGGACGGCTTGGTCAGCCGGCCCTCGCGTTCTCCTTCTTGCGGGCGTACCAGGTGGCCAGCCAGAGGATCAGGCCGAGCGCGAGCAGCACGCCCGCGATCTCGTACTGGCCTGCGGGACGCCCGGAGGACCATGGCAGGACGAGATACAGGCAGGTGATCGCGCCCACCACGGGCAGGACGCGCCCCGCGCTGAAGTGCTCGGTCGCCGCCTTTTCCCTGCGCAGGACGAGAACGGACACGTTGACCAGCGCGAAGACCGCCAGCAGGAGCAGCGACGTCGTTCCGCCCAGCAACGACACGACCGGGCTGTCGGGGCTCAGTGAGACGAACGTGATCAGCCCGAGGGCGATCACGGTGGTGAACACGATCGCCCCCTGCGGCGTGCGCCGCCCCGGGTGCACCTTGGCCAGGAAGGGCGGCAGCACGCCCTGCTTGCCCATGCCGTACAGCAGCCGGCTGGCCATCAGCATGTTGATCAACGCCGAGTTCGCCACGGCGAACATCGAAATGAACGGCAGCAGATCGGCGATCGGGAAGCCGGGGGCTGCGGTCTGCACCACCGTCGCGAGCGGGGTCTCGCTGTCGGAGAGTTGCCCGACGGGGACCACGGCGACGGCGCAGATGGACACAAGCACGTAGATCAACCCGGTGATCCCAAGCCCGGTGAACATCATGCGGGGGAAGATCCGGGCCGGATTCTTGGTCTCCTCAGCCATGTTGACCGAGTCCTCGAACCCGACCATGGCGAAGAAGGCCAGCGACGTCGCCGTGCTGACCGCCAGGAACACGCTCTTGTCGGAGGCGGTCTCGAAGGCGACGACGCGGGAGAAGTCGGCGTTCCCGCCGAGGATGAAGTACAGGCTGATCAGGATGACGATCAGCAGACCTGAGAGCTCGACCGCGGTGAGCAGGACGTTGATCTTGACGCTCTCGCCGACGCCGCGGAGGTTGACGGCCAGGACGAGAAGCATGAACGCCAGCGCGATCAGCAGGATGACGCCGTTGCCGACGTCCAGGCCGAAGCCGGTGGCGAGGTTGGCGGCGAAGGCCCGAGACGCTGCCGAGGCCGAGGTGATGCCGGAACACATCACCGCGAAGCACACCAGGAACGTCAGGAGGTGTTTGCCGAAGGCCTTATGCACGTACAGCGCGGCTCCGGCGGCCTGCGGGTATTTGGTCACCAACTCCAGGTACGAGCACGCCGTGATCAACGCGACCGTGAAGGCGACGGCGAACGGCAGCCAGGCGGCGCCGCCCACCTCACCGGCGACCTCGCCGGTGAGTGCGTAGATCCCGGTGCCGAGAATGTCGCCGATGATGAACAGCAGCAACAAGCCCGGCCCCATCACCTGCTTCAGACTCGGCTCGCCGCCGCCGCTGGTCTCTTCGGCTGCACTGGGGGGTCTGGTCTGCGACATGCGGTAGTCATTCTCACTGCGAGCTGAAGGGAAACCGATGAAGTCGGTACGTCCCACGCCGGGGACCGAAGCTGCCCCTGCGCGGCAGGTCCGTCGCTGGTGTACCTAGGGCGTTCCAGTTGGCGGGCAGCACTCTCCCCAGCCGAGCGTGGAGCCGGCCGGCCGCGCGGACGGGAAGACGCAGGTAATCGCGGTGACCGACGAGGCGGGGCGATAATCGCCGCATGATCCAGGACCGGCCGGTCGGCGAGCTGCTGCGCGAGTGGCGGCACCGCAGCGGGCTCAGCCAGTTGGATCTGGCGATCCAGGCGGAGGTGTCCGCCCGGCACGTCAGCTTCGTGGAGACGGGACGGACCATCCCCAGCAGCGCCATGGTGCTGCGTCTGGCCGAGCACCTGGGCGTCCCGTTGCGGGAACGCAACCGCCTGCTGGTCGCGGCCGGGCACGCGCCCGTCGTGCGGGAGCGGCCGCTGGACGATCCACATCTGGCCTCGGGCCGGGAGGTCCTGGAGCAGATCCTGCGGGTGCACGAGCCGTATCCGGCGCTCGCCGTGGACCGTCGCTGGAACCTGTTGCTGGCCAACGTCCGCGCCTACCTGCTGCCCCGGCTCGCCCGCCAGGTGGCACGGACCGGAGATGCGGAGCTGAGCGCACTGTATGAGGAACTGCTGTCGTACGGTCCGGAAGGTGACTCGGCGCCGCCTTCGACGTCACGCTGGAAGAGATCGCCGTCGAGGCGTACTTTCCCGCCGATGACGACACCACCCGCTTCTTTCGGACACAAGCGTCGCATCGTTTTGGGGCTGTGCATCCTCACCCGGCGACGGGGAGTTGATGGACGTGCAGGCGTTCGGACAGCGCCCGGTATCCGATGCGCATCTCGATACGGGCGAGTTGCTGCCCGAGGCACTGGTGGATGCCGTGCCCGAAGGCCAGGTGCCCGGCCGCCTGGACGGGGCAGGTCCAGGTTGTCCGGTTCGTCGTAGAGTGCGGGGTCCCGGTTGGCGGCGGGCAGCGAGATCGTGACGGTTTGGCCAGCGGCGATCAGGCTGCCGTCGAGCTCCGCATCTTCCAGGGCCGTGCGAACTGTGCCGAGGTGCAGCGCGGGCGGGCCGCTGCCGCGGACGAGGTCGCCGGGATGGATCATGATCCAGCGGGTGACGGGGCGGGGTGGCGGTGCGAACGTACGCGAAACGGCCGACCCGGGAGATGAGGAAGAGCCAGCCCGGCAGGACGACGGCGCCTTGTTCGACGCCGCCGAGGCGGCCGGGGTGGCCGCGCAGGCGCCGTCGCATCTGCGCAGCCACCCGCACGAGATCAAGGTGACGCTGCCGGCCGCCTACCTGTTCTGCCGGGGCCGGGAGATCACCGGCGCGCTGGTCGACCTGCTCATCGCCACGGTGCACCGGATCAACGCGCGTGCCGAGACGAAGGTCGTCGGCGACTTCGTGGCCGGGTTGAAGCGTGTCCTGCTCACCAGGTGACCGGGAGTTCGTGAACGCCGTAGATGACGGCGTCGGTCTTGAACGGCAGGTCCTCGGCCGGTGCGGCGAGCCGCAGGGTGGGGATGCGGCGGAACAGCGTGTCGAAGACGATCTGCAGCTCCATCCGGGCCAGGTTCTGGCCGAGGCACTGGTGCGGGCCGAATCCGAAGGCGAGGTGGTGGCGGGCCCCGCGCTCGACATCTAGTCCGGCTGGATTCTCAAATACCGAGGGGTCCCAGTTGGCCGACAGGCTCGAGACGATGACGCCTTCGCCGGCCTTGATGCTCACCCCGCCGATCTCCACGTCTGCGGTGGACACCCGGGAGGCGACCCCGTCGGCGATGGTGAAGTAGCGCAGCAGTTCCTCCACGGCCATGGGTGTCCTGCCTGGGTCGGCCGTGATCAGGGCCAGTTGCTCGGGGTGGGAGAGCAGCCCGACCACGCCGAGCGAGATCATGTTCGCCGTGGTCTCGTGTCCGGCGGTCAGCAGCAGGAACGCCAGGCTCACCAGGCCCGCGTGGTCGAGGGTGCCCTTCTGGCGTTGCCGGGCGATCTGCCGGCCGAACAGGTCGTCGCCGGGTTCGGATTCCTTGCGGGTGATGAGATCGTCGATGTAGGCGCGCAGCTCGGCCAAGGCTCGCTGGCGGTCTTCCAGCGAGGTCCGGCCCACCATCATGGCGGTGCGGCTCTGGAAGAAGTCGTGGTCGGTGTAGGGCACGCCAAGCAGTTCGCAGATCACCAGTGAGGGCACCGGCAGGGACAGCGCCCGCACCAGGTCGACCGGGCGCCGGTCAGCGGCGAGCAGGTGGTCGATGAAGTGGTCGACGATGTCCTGGATCCGCGGGCGCAGCGCGGCCAGCCGCCTCACGGTGAACTCGCCGATCACCGGACGCCGGGCCGCGGAGTGTTCCGCGCCGTCCATGCCGAGCATCAACGGCGGCTGGCTGCGGAGCTGCTGCAGGGTCGCCGCATCGAGGGTGAAAAGCGGGAAGCCGTCCTTGCGCTTGTCGGAGGAGAAGCGGCCGTCGGCGAGGACGGCACGGGCCTCCTCATGCCCGGACACCCACCACGCTTCGCCGCCGCTGGTCAGGCGGACCTTGTTGATCGGCGCCTGCTCGCGCAGCCGCTCGTAGGCGGCCGGTGGGGCGAACGGGCAGCCCCGCTCGACCGGCAGTTCCAGGCCGGCGAGTTCGCCGGCGACGTTCTTCGTCATGAATAACCTCCTAGAAAGAGATCTGGTGGGGTTTGCTCGGGGCCGTTCGGGCTGGTTCTGCGGTGAACATCGACGGCGGAACAGCCACGGCTGACCAGGCACCGCGTCCGGCGGTGGCCGCCGGGAAGAACGTGGCCGGGGTCTGCAGGGCGATTGCGACCCTCAGGAACGTGTAGCTGCGGTGTTCTGAGGTCGTCTGTGTGGTCATGGTGTCGCCACCCCTTGTGCCGTGTGGCGGTGGACAGGTGGTGCCTGGGTAGTCCGGCGTGTTCATCTGAGGGTGAGCGGGGTTTCGGCTTCGAGGTGGGTCAGCTTCTTCGGGTTGCGGACGTAGTAGAGGCCGGTGATGCGGGCGTCCTCAACACGGATCGCGATGACGCCGTCGATCTCGCCGTCCACGCGGACGAGGAGGGCCGGGCTGCCGTTGACCACGGTGGGGTCACCGGTGAGCGCGACTTGGGCCTTGCCGAGGCCGCCGACGATGAAGCGGGCCACCTTGTCGGCGCCGATGATCGGACGCGGCGCGGCCTGCTTGACGCCACCGCCGTCGCTGATGACCACGACCTCGGGGGCGAGCACGTCGAGCAGACCCTGCAGGTCCCTGGTTTCGAGCGCGCGCTGGAACGACGCCAACACCGCCCGGGCCTCGCCGGGGGAGACCGCCTCGCGAGGGCGGCGGGCTTCGACGTGGTGTCGGGCGCGGTGGGCGATCTGGCGGACGGCTGCGGGGCTCTTGCCGACGGCGGCCGCGATCTCGTCGTAGCCGACATCGAAGACTTCGCGCAGCACGAAGACGGCGCGCTCGGTCGGCGACAGCGTCTCCAGGACGAGCATGAGCGCCATCGACACGCTCTCGGCGAGCTCGACGTCCTCGGCCACGTCCGGGGTGGTGAGCAGCGGCTCGGGCAGCCAGGGGCCGACGTAGGCCTCCTTGCGGCGCTTCATGGTGCGTAGCCGGTTGAGCGACTGCCGGGTGGTGATCCGCACCAGGTAGGCGCGCTGGTCGCTCATCCGCGCCATGTCGACCTTCATCCAGCGCAGCCAGGTTTCCTGGAGGACGTCTTCGGCGTCGGTGGCCGAGCCGAGCATCTCGTAGGCGACAGTGAACAGCAGGTTGCGGTGGGCGATGAACGCCTCGGTGGCGCAGTCCGTGCGCTCGCCGCGAGCGGGCGGCTCGGCTGGGTCCGTGGTCCGCTCGCTGCGCTCGCTCATGCCTTGCTCCTGCCTGTTGGTTCTCCAGGGTGTGACGATCCTGCTGGTTAACTCGCGACACGCGGTTGTAGGTTCGTGACCTGAGTCTTTGGCGTCCGGGATCATGCGGTGCGCGGCCGGGTTTCCCCCTCCTCCCGGTCGTGGATGGAGTGGTCGGTGTCGATGCAACCCCGGTCCTGGCCGGAACCGGACCCGGTGTC
>NZ_JBEFAK010000073.1:0-37535 GCF_040137845.1 Nonomuraea sp. B19D2
GCCGGCAATGGCCAGCTCGCTTTCGTGGAACGTCAGCGATGGAGTTCGAGGAGCTCAGAGAGTCCGAGCGGCTTGAACAGGATCTGAAGGACCTCGGGGTGAACGCCGACATCAGCTTTGTCCCGCGCGGCCAGACGTGCGACCCGGAGTACGACTCCTACCATTCAACCCCGGAGCCCGAGGGTGAGATCCCCTCGGGCGACCCTCTAGCCCCGGAGGAACGCGGCGATCGGCTCCGCCTGGCCGAAGACAGCGTGACCCACCTCGGGCAGCAGATGCACGGTCGCGTGCGGGATGCACTCACGCACGCGCCGCGCGGTCTGGTGGGAGTCGAACATCGCGTCACGGCCGCCGACGATGACGAGGACGTGCATGGTGAGAGCGCGCAACGCCTCGTCGGGGAACACCGGGAGCCTCTCCCTGCGCGGGTTGAAGTGCGTGAACGTCAGGACGACGGCGTCGAGCGCCTGCCGGTCCCTGTCCCCGTCCAGTCCTGCGACCGCCATCGCCGACTCGCGTAGTCCGCCGCGCCGGCACAGGCGGGTCAGCAGGGCCTTGAACATCCAGCCGACCTTCTGCCGTCCCACGCCGCCTGGGCACGTCAACGCCAGGCGGGTCACCCGTTCTGGACGGCGGATGGCGTAGTCCAGGGCCGTCCAGCCGCCGAGGGACGTGGCGACGAACGCGGCGTCGATGATCCCGAGCCCTTCCAGCACATCGTCCAGCCAGAGTGCCACGGCGTCGGAGTCCAGGGCGGGGCGCGAGGGCGCGCTCAGACCTGGCTCGCCGACGAGGTCGACGGCGTATGTGCGGAAGTTCTGAGACCAGGTGGCGACATCTTCTCGCCACATCGACGCGTTCGCGCCCGAACCGTGCAGCAGCACCAGGGGCGGCGCGTCGTGCGGGCCGGAGATGAGGACGAAGGTCTCGCCCTGACGGGTCGGCACCCGTAGCTGCTCGGCGGGAACCGGCCAGGCCTCCAGCGCCTGCCGGTAGTGCTCGAGGAGCTCGCGCCCACCGGCTTCGGACTTGTAGATCATGGTCGTGACGCCTGCTCGCGTATCCCGAGGATGTATGCCGCGGTAAGCGCAACGGCACGGTCCTCGTCATGTGACAGATCCGCGATGGCTCGTGACGCCGTGGTTCCAGGGATGTCCGCGAGCGCCTGTGTCAGCCGTCGGCGTGCCGACGATTCGACGGTGTCATGGGCGAGGCGATCGACGAGCATGGAAGCGATCCGATCCGCCGACGCGGGACGACTCGCCAGCGCGCTCAGGGCATCGGCCGCATCGACGTCATTCGTCCCCTCGACAACCATGTCGATGAGCGTCGGAACGGCTTCGGCTATGCCACGGGCCCCCAGTGCCAGAGCCGCGTACTTGCGGACCACGATGTCGGGGCTCGTGAGGGCCTCCTGCAGCAGCGCGGTCGCCGTACCGTCCGAAATCTCGGCGATGGACTGGACGGCACGCTTGCGCACCTCGGCCACCGGTGAGCCGAGACCCTCCGCAAGCAGCGCCAATCCGTCGTCGCCCGATTGCGCCAGCGCCCATCGAAGAGCTCCGGCGACGTTCGGGTCCGTCTCGCTCAGCACTGCCTCGACCAGCGCTTCCACCGGCACCGGGCCCTCTTCGACAGAGGACAGGGCCGCGCGCTGACGCCTACTGGCGCTCTTCGACCCCAGCGCCTGCAGGAGCGCGACGACCTGGAGGACGTCCTGCCAGCCCGCGGGTTCGGCAGCGCCGATCCGGCTCAGTCGCGTGAGCAACTGCGTCTCAGCCGCGATGCGTTCTCGCGTCTGGCGGATGAGGTCGTCGACGAGCTCTGCGGGCCTGAAGTCGGGATCATCCAGTGCGCGCCCGACTGCACGCAGCGACAGCCCCAACGACCGCAGGCTCTCGATATGAAAGATCCGCCGGATGTCCTCGCTGGAGTACTCTCGATAGCCGCCATCGCTGCGACCCGTCGGCCGCACCAGGCCGAGCGAGTCGTAATGCCGGAGCATGCGGGCGCTGACCCCGGACCGCCGTGCCACATCACCGATCAACACGGCCCGTCACTCCCCCTCGCCGGTGCCGCCGAGGGCCACCACACGCTTGGCCTCCTCGATCGCGAACGCCACCCCGGCATCCGGGTCGCGCAATAGCTTCTCCGTGGCGATCGCGTGCGCGCGTACCCGTGGGTCGGGATCCGTCATCGCGGCGCGCAGCGCTGGCACGATCACCTCACCGAGCGCGACCAGCGCCCTGCTGAGGCTCAGCCACATCTCACGCCTGCCGCGCCCGAGCTGCGTCGACAACACCGCGGCCAACTCGGGCACTTCACCGTCGGGCACGAGCACGACCGCCGCCCGCCAAGCGCTCCGCGCCACCTCATCGTCGGCGTCGCGCAGAAGCGCCCGTGTGATCGCCGGCCACGCATGCCGATCCCCGATCTTGGACAGCGTGTGCAACGCCTGGCTTCGTGCCTGCGCATGCTCCGAGCGAACTTCTTCGACAAGCGCCGGGACCGTCATTGACGCCGGGTGGCGCGTGAGCGCCCACGTCAGCATGTCACGCACAGAGAATTCGGGCTCGATCGCGCAGCGTTCGATGAGCTTGTCGATGAACCGCGGGTCGGGGCTCGTGCCGAGAGCCAGCGCCGCCCGCAGCCGCACTGACGAGTCGCCTGCCTCCAGTCCCTGCAAAGCTGGGAACGCATCCGTGTCCTGTTTCGGCATAGCCATCGGGACCACCTCCTTGGCACCAGTGAAGACCTTGTCACAGTGTCAAGGTCAAGCGAGGCCATGCCGCGAGGTCGCCAGGCACCCGCTGAGGGCCCCGAGCGGGTGAACCCGACCAGCCCGCGCGAGCGGCAACTGGCCAACGTCCGACGCATCTACGGCCCCGAGAAACAAGCCCTCGGCGTACTGGCCATCGAGATCGAGATCGAGCTGGCCAGCGAACCCACCACCTGAGCACCGCGGACACCGGACGTCTGCACCCTCACGTTGGCTCGGCGTAGTACCCAGCCTAAAGTGGGCCTTGGCTTGGGGATGGAGTGGTGCCGTCCTCGACAGGTGTCGGGATTAGGTGATTTCCCGACACCCCATCGCCCAGGCTCTCCGCCCCTCGAAAACCGGACACTGGCGGACTAAACGGCGCTCTGGATGGCCGATCCGTAGCTCGAATTGACGACAGGATTTCCCGACAGATAGAAGGGGGCTTTCGGCCCCTTCTCCGAGGAGTCTCGGTGCGGATCGTCTACTCACGCGTGTCCACCGCGCCCCAGTCGCTGCTACGCCAGCGACACATCCTCACCGAAGCCGGCCTGCCCATCCGGACCGAGGGCGTCACCGAGGGATTCCGACCCGCCGAGGGGGTGCTGCTGTTCGAGGACCTTGCGACCAGCTCGAAGATCCCGGCGCTGGAGCGGCCCGCGTTCGCGAAGGTCGCCGCCGCCGCTCACCCCGGCGACGTCCTGACGGTCTCGGAGCTGTTTAGGCTGTGCCGCGACCTGATCGACATCCACACCGTCCGCGACTGGTGCCAGGCCCGCGGCGTCGCCCTGCGCGTCCTGTCGGGGCCGCTGTCGAACTTTCATGACCTCGCGGCCAACGACGCGACGACAGCCCTGATCATCAACGTGATCACTGCGGTCGGACAGTTCCAGCGCGACCTGCAGAACGAGCTGACTGCCGAAGGGATCGCCGCCGCTGAAGCAGAAGGCCGCTACCGCGGTCGGCCGCCCGCGCTCACCGGCGTCCAGCTTGAAGAGGTGCGGGCAATGTTCATCGACCACGGCACCTCCATCGCGGCTCTCGCCCGTGCGCACGGAGTGAGCCGGGCCGCCATCCGAACCGCACTGACCGGGCTGCTGCCCGGCCAGCCGGATCAGCTCCCGCTCAGCCCGGCTGAGAGCTGACTCGCAGCGCGGGGACGACCCTGCCGAAGCATCGCAGTTAAGTTACTTGCGGGTACCGCCAACGGCTGTCCACAGGTTCCTCAACCCCGGAGCTGGCCAAGATGCGGGCCGGGCAGCTGATCGGGTTCGACCCGCCAGAGCACACGCGGCTGCACCGGATGCTCCCCCCTGAATTCACCGTGCGCCGGATGCACAGGCTCCAGCCGCGGATCACCGAGATCGTCCAGACGGCACTGGACGACCTGGTGGCGCACTTCGCGTGCCGGTGCCGTCGCTGCTGATCTGCGAGCTGCTGAGCGTGCCATACGCCGACCACGCCACCTTCCACGACCGTGCCGCTCGCCTGCCGGACACCTCCTTGCCGATGGAGCAACGCATCGCGGCGCAACACGAGGACCGCGCCTACATGGCCGGCCTCGTCGCCCACGCCCAGGCCGACCCAAGCGAGAACATGCTCTGCTCCCTTCCTGCCGCCAACCGCGACCCTGCCTTCATCGACAATCCCGACACCCTCGACATCACCCGCGGAGCCCGACACGCCGAATCCGGCCGTCCAGATGGTGAGTGCGCTGTGGCGTACCGCTCGTCGGTGAAAACGGCCACGTCCCGCTGGACCTCGGCCACCGCGTTGCCCTCCAGCACGGTGACGCCGTGCTCGGACAGCCACGTCGCGATGGACTGGCGGGCGGGGGCGCAGTCGCTCGGCGAACTCGAACTCGACGACGGAGTAGGCGAATTCGGCCGCACCAGGCACCGAGGTGGGGGCCGCGCCGGTCCTGCCGACCGCGTAGACGAGGTAGTCGCGGGGGGACGGTCAGCGGGAGGTGAGGGGGGTTTCGGACTCGACGCGGGTGAGCTTTTCGGGGTTGCGGACGTAGTAGAGGCCAGTGACGCGGGCGTTCTCCACGCGGAGGGCCAGCACGCCGTCGGTCACGCCGTCCAGGCGCAGGATGAGGCCGGGGTTGCCGTTGATCGTCGTGGGCTCACTGGTGAAGGTGCCGCCGGCCTTGGCGACACTGCCGGCCATGTAACTGAGCACCTTGTCGGCGCCGACGACCGGTCGCAGGGCCGCCAGCTTGAGGCCGCCGCCGTCGCTGACGAAGACAACGTCCGGGGCGAGTACGTCGAGCAGCCCCTGCAGGTCCCCGGTCACGAGCGCGGTCTGGAACGAATTCAACGCTGCCCGGGCTTCTTCCGGGGAAGCCGGTGTGCGCGGCCGGCGGGCGTCGACGTGCTGGCGTGCGCGGTAGGCGAGCTGGCGTGCGGCGGCGGGGCTCTTGCCGATCGCGGCCGCGATGTCGTCGTAGCCGATGTCGAAGACCTCGTGCAGCACGAAGACGGCGCGTTCGGTCGGTGAGAGGGTTTCGAGGATGAACATGAGTGCCAGCGACAGGTTCTCGGACAGTTCGACGTCCTCGGCCACGTCCGGCGCGGTGAGCAGGGGCTCGGGCAGCCAGGGGCCGACGTAGTCTTCCTTGCGCCGTTTGAGGGTGCGTAGCCGGTTGAGCGCTTGCCGGGTCGTGATCCGCACCAGGTAGGCGCGCTGGTCCTGCACCTGCGCCAGGTCGACCTTGACCCACCGCAGCCAGGCCTCCTGAAGGACGTCCTCGGCGTCCGCCGCCGACCCGAGCATCTCGTAGGCGACGGTGAACAGCAGGTCGCGGTGGGCGACGAAGGCCTCGGTCGCGGGGTCGGTGGCGTGGTCGTTCATGTCGTGCGCTTCACTCTCTCGCGGTCGGCCCCACATGCCGGAAGCAGGTCGTGGAAATGTACCCGCTCCGAAGACGGGGATGTCGGCAGCAGCGGGCGGGCTGGTGGGAATGGCTCCCGGCGCCCGGCCACGGCATACGAGGCCGCGGCGCTGTGTGCTTGTCACTCCGGCTCGGTCCTTATTCGGTCCTTTTCGGGCCTTGTTCGGGCCGGACCGGTCGGTCCGGCCGAAGGAGGGGACTTGGCCGGCTAGGCCGCGCCTCGGGTGTTGGACGGCGTCGTGCGGTGTTCCGGCTGAGGCGTTTCGAGGCGGTCGGTGCCGTCGCCGTGGGATGTGCGGGAACTGGCCTTGCGTGCCCCGGACACCAACAGATTGAGGGGGAATCGGCAGGCGAACTCTTTGACCTTGGCACCGAGCCGCCCGCTGATGTGGAGCGCGTTCACCCTGTCGTCCAGGTAGGAGAACTGGGTGACGCCCCCGTTCCGACCGAGGCTGATGCACTGCCCGGCGAACATCAACCGGACGGGAGCGGGTGCTTTCCCCGCGATCCGGCGCAGGATCGTGGCGGCGGCCCCCGCGCCCAGCTGCACGGCGGCCTGGCAGCTCATCCGGAATGGGCGGTCCATCATCGCCGCCGCGTCCCCAGCAGCGACGATGCGCACGTCGTCCACACTGGTCAGCGTCGCGTCGGTGAGCAGGCGGCCTTCGCTGTCGGTACGCAGCCCGCTGCGGGCGGCCAGGTCCGGGACACGGAATCCCGCGGTCCAGATCGTCACCGCGCTGGGCAGCCGGCGGCCGTCGTCGAGCTGTACGGCGTCGCGTGTCACTTCCGTCACCCACGCGCGGGGACCCTCGAGGACGGTCACACCCAGCTCGGCGAGCCGGCGGGCGACCGGGCGGCGGCCCCGGGCATGCAGGTAGGGGCCGAGCACGCTGCCGCAGACCAGGGTGACCTTGCGACCTAGTTCGGCCAGCTCGGCGGCGGTCTCTATGCCGGTCGGGCCGGCTCCGACCACGGTCACCGGAGCCGTCGCGGGCGTCTCGGCCAGCGCCGACCGCAGTCGTTCCGCCCTCTCGAGGTCCGACACCGAGTAAGCGAACTCTGCTGCTCCGGGCACGCCGGGATCGGCGGCGCCGCTGCCCACCGCGTAGATGAGGTAGTCGTAGGAGACCGTGCCACCGCCCGCCAGCGACACCCGGCGCTCGGCAGCGTCGATCCGGGTCGCGGCGTCGACCACCAGCCGGACGTTCCCGCCTAGAACCTCACCGAAGCCCTCGACCGCATCATCCGAGCCGGTCACGAGCTGGTGCAGGCGGATCCGCTCGACGAAGTCGGGACGTCGATTGACCAGGGTCACCGACACGCCATCGCGCCGAGCCAGGCGATTGGCCGCCATCACGCCCCCGTACCCGCCGCCGACCACGACCACCTCGACGTTCCCGTTCATCATGTCTCCCTCGCGTTATGGACTCGGCATTGAGACACCAGCCACGCACCTGGTGTAACGGCCCGCGGATGAGACATAGCGCACATCGGACGCGGAAACGCCGCCCCTTCCGCCGCGAGTGGCGTAACGCGGCCCTGACAAGGTCGGGCAGGGCCCTTGGAGACTTGCAGTAGCGGGCGAGTGGATCCCAGCCCGCTGTATTCGGCCTGACACGGCTCGGTGGTGGCCGCGCAAGCGACATCCACGCCGAACTGATGGAAGTGTTGTCCGTTGGCCGCGCCACGGTATACCGAGTCCTCGAGCGTGCCGCGGGCAGTTCCGCCGCCGGAGCCGGAGGCGCATGAGAGATCGCCCCCTCGCGGCACTTCATGACGCCCACCAGTCCATCAACCAGCTGCTGAACCACCACGACAAGAGCGCGGCAGAAACAGCGACATCAACTGTGGCGCGTCACAGCCGAGCTCGTCCACGCAACCCTGCTCCCCCACCTCAGCCAGAGATCTTTTGGCGCTGCGCCACCACTCTCCCCGTCCCTTGAGGGACACGGGCGCCAAAACATCTTCGCCGAGAGGGGGCTCCCCAAGTTGCACTTCCTCCCCCCGGCCGTGGGCTCTCCCTCATCGGAACACCAGGACAGGGCACCCCCCACAGCGCAAGGAGCGGCCATGCATCTCGACCGCCTTCCCCTTCGTCCCGCCGCGCCGCGCCAGTGGCCGATCAGGCTGGCGGTACCCCAGCGACCTGTCCGACGCCCGGTGGGAGCTCGTCGAGCCCGTGCTGAGCGCCTGGCGCGCCGAGCGCCGCAGCAAGGGCTCGACATCGGGCGTCCCTGCGAGCACGACCTGCGTGCGATCCTGAACGCCATCGTCTACGTCGACCGCACCGGCATCCCATGGCGCTACCTGCCGCACGAGTACCCACCCTTTATGTGGAATCTGAGGCCAAGGTGTCAAGCGTGGTACTACGGCTCGGTGGTGAATATCGGCTGGCCGGTTCCATGACGAACCTGGACAATCGCTTTCGTGATGGGTATCTCCGGCTTTGAGCCGACCTTTCTCGTCGGGCTTGAAGCCGTTCGTGAGAAACACGAGCCTGGCCTGGCCGCGCTTGGCGGCCGACGTCTGACGGGGTTCGCGCTCGTGCGTTTTGTCGAGGACGGGGACTGGTTCGCTGATTGCCCTGTCGTCTTGGACTTTGACGGCGTCCAAGTGGAGATCTGCCACTGGAAGTTTGATGAGCTGTCGATCAGCTGGAACACCGTCGACACGACGGCTGCGATCAGTGGCTGGGAGTATGTCGAGCAGACACCAGCGTGGTCCGACGCCGATGAGCGGCTCGAATCGTTCCTCGGCCAGGAGCTCTGCGAGGTCGCTCTGCTCGAGTGGCGACCATCATCACGTCATGACCTGGCGGACGGCACCCTTGCTGTGGAGTTCGTCTTCGATGCAGGTCGTTTCCACATTGCCAACGCTCTTGATGAGAACAGCATCGACGTCGGCGATGCCCACCCGGATTTCGTGCGACACCGGCTGGGCCGGCGCGCGGCCTGACTAGGTCGGCCTCCGGTTGATCTCGACGACCGGCAGCAGGGTCGCCTGGGCCGGGGCACTGATTTGCCGGGGCGTGGGCCCGGCGGGGGTGGGGGTGTCGGCGAGCCGGTTCAGGAGTTGGTCGAGGGCGGCTTGTCCGTCGTCGACCGCGGCGCGTTCGTCGTCGGTGAGGGGGATGGCGGTGAGCATGCGCTGCAGGTTGTCCTTGGCCTCGAGTAGCTGGGCTTTCGAGCTGCCCTTGGGGGTGTAGAAGTCGCACTTGGCGCAGGCCATGCGGTGGGCGCACTGCTCGAAGAAGGTGTAGGTGCAGAATCCGTGGCCGAGGTCGTAGTACTGCCAGGGCTCGCCGGTGGCGGCGGCGCCCGAGGTGACGGCGTCTCGGTCGATGAGGATCTCGATGGTGCGGACGTTGCGTTCGAAGTAGCCGGCGTCTCGGTAGGCCTTGGAGAGGGTAGTCGGGGTGATCTTCGCGTAGTGCTGGGTGGAGCTGAGTTCCTGGTGCCCGAGCCAGGCCTGCAGTTCGAACAGGGTCATCGGCTCCTTGGCGTTGTAGAGCTGCGAGGCGATGGTGGACCGGGCTCGGTGGCTAGTGATGTTGCCGCGAACGTCGGCGTCCGGAACGCCTGCTTTGCGGCAAAGCATTGGAATGATGGCGTTGTTGATGTACTCGTTGGCGACACGACGAGCTCGGAACGCAAACAGAAAGTCGACCTGCTCGGAGGTCTTGCGGTCGACCATCTTGGGCTGAGTGGGCCGGACTCGTTGCCAGGCCTCGACGGCCTGGCCGAGCAGCGGATCGACCGGTTTGGTGAACGCGGTGCCGGTCTTGTGGGTCGGAACATCCAGAAGACAGACGGCATCCTGGGCGAGAACCTCGCTGGAATCCCCGGGTATTGGCATTCCGTCGTGCTGCCAGCGGACGCAGCCCACGCGGAGCCGCGCGATCTCATCGCTGCGTTGGCCGCTGAACAGCCAGGTGAGCGTGATCGCCTTGATCAGCTCCATGGGATGGCTGCGCGAATCTTGGGTCGGAAGATCCTCCGGGGCGAGGTTGAGACCGGCCCATAGGAGCTTGGCCCAGACATCGTCGGCGATGATCCGGGGGTCCGGGCCGAGCAGGGATGAGACGGTTCGAGGTGTACTCAGTGCAGTCGCAGTGTCGAACCGTCGTGGGATCCATTCCCATTCCTGGCAGTCGCGGAAAAAGGCTCGAGTCATCTTCAGGTAGCTCGATTTGGTCTCGGGAGCCAGTGGCTGACCTGCGCGCGCCTTCATCCCGTCGATCCATTGGACGTGGTCTCCGACGGACATTCGGTCCACGGCCGCGACCCATGCCGCGCAGGTGGCGCGCGTCCATTGTCCAGGCTCGGTGAGGGATGGATGTTCCGCAGGGAGCCATCGGCCGACCTTGGAAAGCACGCTCCGGTAGGCGGCGCGGACCTTCGGGGTGAGGGTGGAGGTGGCATGCCAGCGTTCGACCCAGGCCGCCCACTCGGGTGCCGTGCCCTCGATCGCCACCTGCCCCTTGCCGTAGTTGAGTGGGGGCGGTGGACCGACAAGGCCCAGGCCGTGGAGGGCACGATGAACACCATGAACCGTCAGCCGCTGATCGCTGCCCAATACCGGATCGGCGTTCAGGAGCGCCAGAACTTCGCTTGACAGTTCCTCGATCCTCGGACTGCGGTTGAGCAGCAGCAATGTGCAGATGAGCCACGTTAGATACTGCTCTCGGCCGTCATATCCCCAGCCAGCCAGGACAGCATGGATCTGCCGGATGGCGTCGTCCACACGCTCCTTGCCAAAGACCTTTCGCGCGAGGCCCGGCCGTCGAAAACGGCCGATCCGATCGAAGCGGGTGAAGCCGCCGAGTAGGTAGGCGAAGAAAATGACGAAGGGGCGGGCGTTGGACCCGATCCGTCCGGGCCAGGCCTGCCGAAACTTCTTGCTGCTGACCTCAATGAGCTCGACCCAGTCCTGTTCCGACCAACCCCAGAACGAGGTTCCTCGGTCAGCACAGTGAATCAGCACCAGGATGGCCGCATCAGCCGCGAACTTGTCTCTATCGTGCGGTCCTTTATCCCAGCAGAGGAGCGTCTGGGCATCATCGAGCGGCCGGATCAGCCGACTGATCGTCTCGCGAATGCGTGGACTGATCTCGATGCGCTGACCCCGCTTCCGGCGAAGCAGGAGCACTTCTCTGAGCGCATGCAGCCCGTCCAGCTCGACGTCGCTCAGGCGGCACTGCTGGTCGTAGCGCGTGGTGTCGATGGGCCACACCCACGCTTCAGATGCGGCCAGCTGCCGGGCGGCCTTTGGTAGCGGAGCGGTCATGATGTGGTGGCTGCCGTTGTGGCGCAGAGCCTGGTCAACATGTCGATGCGCCACGCATGGATGTGCTCCATCGACTGGTTGAGCTTGGCCGACAGGTCCCGGCCGGATAGATGGATGTATCGGAGCGTCGACTCGGTGGACCTGTGGCCGGCGAAGGTGGAGATCGCATGGAGTTCCCAGCCCATCCGTGCCAGGTCGGTCAGACACAGGTGCCGGGTGGTGTGCGTGGAGAACCGCGGGACCCCGGCCGCGTCGGCGACCCTGCGGACGACCTTCGACCAGGTCCACAAGGTGATCGGCTGACCGTAGTTCCGGCGAGACTCCGAGAGGAACAGCAGGCCCCGGGCCCGGCTGATCCGAGCGCGGTGGGTCAGGTAGTTCGAGAGCAGCACACCGGTCGAGGCCGAGTAGGGCACCACCCGTTCCAACCGATTCTTGGTGTGCTCCGCCTGAACCCGCAGCGTGCGCTGGCCGGGGTCGAGATCCTCGGTGCGCAGGAAGCAGAGCTCCTCGCGCCGCAGCGCCGCGTCGTAGGCCAGGGCGAGCATCAGCCGGTTGCGGATCGGCTCCGCAGCAGCGACCGCCAGGACCTGGAGCCACTGCCGCTCGTCCGGAATCCACGGCAGTTTGGTCAACCGCGGGGCCAGGCCCCGTTCCTGCCCGCCGAACCGCCGCCCGGGCGTGTACTTTCCACGCCCCACCGGATTGGAGTCGCGCAGGCCTTCCTCGATCAGGTGGTCGTAGAAGAGCCTGACCGGGACCAGCCGCTGCTGGATCGTGGCGTTCGACAATCCCGCTCCGGAATCGATCGCGACCACGTTCGGCCCGCGATGGCTCGGCCTGCTGGTGAGCTCGCGGACGAACACCGCCACGTGAGCCCGGTTCGCGGTCGCCGGGTCGACGCCCTCTCGTTCGCAGACCTCCAGGTACTCAGCCAGCCCTCGCGCGTACGCGTCGATCGTCCGCGGCGCTCTCCCCAGATCAGCCCAGATCCGCAGCCACCCCGCGGCCAGATCATGCCGAACCAGGATCGGCCACTTCTCCTCGAGAACAACGGTTCCCATCGGATCTCCTCAGCTACCCGCGAGACCGTACCGAACATGATCGCCCGATAGGTCTGATTCCAAGTAACTGACAGGCAGACCGTCTACGGCTACTTCGCCAACTGGCAACTCGACGGCGTCTTCACCCAGCTCAGCGGCCTGCTCCGGCGACTATTCCGCACCGCCGAGGGTCGTGATCCCGACCCGAGCGCCTGTGTCATCGACGCCCAGAGCGTCAAACCTCCGCCAACGTGCCCGCCCACAGCCAGGGCTACGACGCAGGCAAGAAGATCGCCGTCGCAAACGCAGCATCGTCACCGACACCCTCGGCCTGCTGATCGCCGTGCTGGTCACCGCCGCCGGCGTCTCCGACAGCGCCGCCGGACTGCCTCTGCTCACCCAGGTCGCCGCAGACAACCCGGCCATCACCAAGGCCTGGGCCGACAGCGCCTACCGCAGCACCGTCATCGAAGGCGGCGCCGCACTCGGCATCGACGTCGAAGTCGTCCGCCGCGATCCTGCCACCAGGGGATTCGCCGTTCTGCCCCGCCGCTGGGTGGCCGAACGCACCCTCGGCTGGCTGATGTTCCACCGCCGCCTGGTGCGTGACTACGAGACCTTGCCGGTTCGCTCCGAAGCAATGATCCACATCGCGATGATCGAGCTCATGACCCGCCGCCTCGCCCGCGAATCCACCCCAACCTGGCGAAACGCCTGAAATCCGAGCCATACAGAATTCACAGGATCAAACACCCACTCAGCGTGGGCGGCTGAGGGCGACCTCGGCCAGATCCGTCCACTTCTCGGCCGAGGAGTGGGGCACGACCACCCAGTCCTTTATCTCCCTGCCCTGCCCCGAGGGGTCGAACAGGGACGCCCCGGCCAGCTGGAGCGCGGCTGTGTGTTCGGGGGTGTCCCTGACCAGCCGGAACACCATCGCGCCGTCGCGCTGCAGGCTCGCGAACACCTTCCCCGCCTGATCCTTGAGCGCGGGACTCCCCATCATCCTGGAGATCCGCACACCCAGGTCGGCCAGCTCGGCGCCGACCTGCTTGAAATCCTCTTCCGCGCTCATCGTCAGTCAGTCCCAAACTCCATGGCGGCGTGGTCGAGCAGCTCGTCGTGGTCGGGGCGCTTCCCGCGTGACGCGATCGCCTCGGCCCCGCCTTCCGGCAGCACGGCGATCAGGCTAGTCGTCCGGGCGGCACCGATCAAGGCCGGCTGCGGGGTGCCGACCATGCCGAGTCCCGCCGCCGGTCCTCGACTATGCGCGATAGATCACCATCAGCGCCGGCCGCGGCAAATGTGAAGAGCAGAGGTTAAAGACACGCTGTGGCCCGACCCGTTGACCGGACTACGGAGTGCGACACGCCCTGTTCGTGGGTGGTTCGCGGGTCTGTGCCGGTAGGAAGTCGCGCAACCGAGGTGAAGGGGTATGCGTGGCACCACCGAGTGATGCGGAGCGGGACGTCGAGGGCTTGCGCCTCCCGGCCGGGGGACGTGTGGTGGAGACCGTCGGCGTGGTTCCGTTCGAGGTGCAGGTCGCACGTGGAAGGGCGAGCGGTCGAGCCGATCCGTCGCTACCTGCGAGACTTCGTGGCGCGGGGACGGCGTCCGGAAAACGTGCGGAGCTTCGCCTACGACCTGCTGCGCTGGTGGCGGTGTCTTCGGCCTTGAGTGGGACAAGGTGACCGCGTCGGAGGTCCGCGAGTTCGTGCTTTGGCTGCAGCGAACCACCAAGCCGAGGCCAGGACGATCCGGCACAGCAACGCAGTGCTCCGCAGCTTTCACGACTTCCGGATCGAACGCGGTGAGGGTCCGCCGGTTGACCCCGTGCCCCAGGAACGCCGCGGTGCACAACGGCCGAGCGCCCACCACGAACCCGCTTGAGCCGTTCCGCGATGAGGGGCAGTCCGGTGACGTGCCGCAGCTATGCGTTTGATCTTCTGCGGTCGCTCACCGTCGGCCGCGCCCAGGGAGATGGTGTTTGAGAAGGTCACCCGTAATCGGTGACTATTAGGAAGCAATCGCCTCAATAGTCACTTTAGCATCGTTTGTCTTGTTTTTGGAATCGGGTGAATCGGTGTTCTTGCGACACTCGGTGATGACCTCCAGCCCCATGTAGCGGCGCTGCTCGGTCCATTCGTCGTTCTGCTCGGCCAGCACTGCGCCGACGAGCCGGATGATCGCCTCCCGGTTGGGGAAGATGCCGACCACGTCGGTCCGCCTCCTGATCTCCTTATTCAGGCGCTCCTGCGGATTGTTGCTCCACGTCTGACGCCAGACGGCCTTGGGGAAGGCGGCGAAGGCCAAGATGTCCTCGCGGGCCTCGTCCAGATGCTCGGCCGCCTGCGGATATTTGGCCTCCAGCGCCTGCACGACATGACGATGCTGGGCATGGACCGACTCGGCGTCGGGCTGTTCGAAGATGGTGCGCAGCATGGTGGCCACCCATGGCTGGGCCGACTTCGGAACGCGCGTGATCAAGTTTCGCGCGTAGTGGGTTCGACACCTCTGCCAGGACGCGCCCGGCAAGGTGGAGGCGATCGCGTCGCGCAGCCCGGCGTGGCAGTCGGAGGTCACCATCAGCACGCCGGACAGGCCGCGGGCGACCAGGCCGCGCAGGAACGCCAGCCAGCCCGCGCCGTCCTCGCTGGAGACGACGTCCAGGCCGAGGATCTCGCGTTGGCCGTCGGCGTTGACGCCGGTGGCGACCAGGGCGTGCACGGTCACTGTCCGGCCGCCCTCGCGTACCTTCTGGGTCAGCGCGTCGATCCAGATGAACGTGTACGGGCCGGCGTCCAAAGGCCGAGACCGGAACTGCTCGACCATCGCATCCAATTCGGCGGCCATCGCCGAGACCTGTGATTTGGACAATGAGGTGATGCCCATCGCTTCGGCCAGCTTCTCCACCCGCCGCGTCGACACCCCGAGCAGGTAGCTGGTCGCCACCACCGAGGTGAGCGCCCGCTCGGCGCGGCGTCGCTTGTCCAGCAGGAAGTCCGGGAAGTAGGAGCCCTGCCGAAGCCGGGGCACGGCCAGTTCGATGCTGCCGGCGCGGGTGTCCCATGGGCGGGCGCGGTAGCCGTTGCGGGTGTTGACCCGCTCGCTGCTGACCTCGCCGTAGCCGGCGCCGCACAACTCGACCTCGGCGTCCATCATCCGCTGGGCGAACTCGCGGATCATCGTCCGGAGCAGGTCCGGGCTCGCTGCGACGAGGGTGTCTTCCAAGTACTCCCCGGCAGCGGGCACAATGTCATTGACGGCCACTTCGTCCCCTTCGTGTTGATATGAGCGAATCGAAGGATTACGGAGTGGCCGTCTCTTGTCACATGGATCTCACCCGTACCAGTCCAAGGGCTTGATCACCCGCACACCATCTCCCTGGACGTGAACTCACCGTCGTGCATGGCATCTACTCCTTCCCACAGCCGGTTCGGAGCCGGCCCTGCAGTCAACCCGGTGCCGGTCCCGGCACAGCGGCGGCAGGTGCTGGCACACCGCAGCCTGCTGGAGCCGGTGCCATGCCCGTGGTCCGTCACGCCTGCCCGAGATGTCCCATGATCAACATCAACCCGGAAATGCTGCCCCGCCTCGACGAGCTTGAAGTCGACCTCCTCGCACGTCGGAGCCGAGCCCCGAGGCCGAGGGCTGGCTCGGTGAGATCGAAGGCATCGACCTCACCCTCACCTTCCTGCGCCAGAAACGAGACCAGACCCGACGACTCGCCAGAGTCGCCCCGACCGACCGCGGAATGCCAGGCATGCGCACATCCGGAACGCAGACGGGATTTGTGATCAATACGGCACCGCGCTGAGTTCGCGGAGCCGGCGACCGCTCTAGCCCCTGATCACCAGGCTGCGCGCGGCGAGTCGCCCTCCCCCGGACGCTCGTCGACTGTGATCGGCACCGAGGTGACCGCGCCGTCGGCGAGGGCAACCCGGTAGGCGCGCCACTTATGCACGTACAGGAGGTGTTCGCCGGTCCCGTCGACGCTGAAGCGCAGGCTCAGCGAGGCGTCGGGCGGCAGCTCCGGCCGGGCCAGGACCTGCGCCGGCCCGCCCGCCAGTGGGACACGTTCGACGGTGTGCCCAGACGCGTAGATCAGCGCACTGCCGTCAGGCGTGTGGGCCAACGACTCGAACGGCATGGCGCCCGTGGCGTTCTTGATGATCCGGGACGCGGCACCTTCCGGATCGGTGCCCAGCCGGGCGAGGTCGAGCAAGGCGATGGCCCGGCCACCCAGCACATAGGCGAGCGAGCGGCCATCCGGGGCCCAGGACAGGCCGCGCACTATCGAGTGCGTCAACGTCTTCCAGTCCCGGCGCCGGCCGGTGGCGACGTCGAGCATGGAGATCTTGGCGCCACCTCCGATGCGCGGCGTGGAGTAGGCCAGCCGGGTGCCGTCGGCGCTGAGGGCGAGGTCGTAGACGAGCGCCAGGTCGTCGGGGTCGGTCTGCGTGACGGCCACCGGCTTCCCTGGCCGCCCGTCCTCGCCTAGGCGTACGAGGAAGAAGCGAATGGCTGGATTCTTCGGCTCGGTCCAGCCGGCGATGGCGAACGTGCGGTTGTCCCGGGCGGCGGCCACGAGGTGCCAGGAACTTTCGACGCCGGGCGGCAGCGGGATGTTCGCGATGAACGACCCGGTCTCGGCGTTGTGCACGGCGGGCGGCACCGGGGTGAAGACAGCGGTCTTGGACTTGCCGGGGAAGTGGGCGAGCGGAGTGCGAGCGGAGAGGAAGAACCGCGGCGAACCCGTCGCAGCCAGGGGTGTTCCGGTCGCCATGGGCTCGGCCAAGGAGGTCGCCAGCGGGAACGGGTGCCGTACCGGCCCTGCGGACACCATGGGCGAGGGCTGCGGCGGGACCATCCTGAGCGTCGGCAGTGGCGGGGAGGCCGGAGGCTGAGTCGCGCTGACGAGCGACACCCGGTCGGCGGCCGGATCGGCGCATCCGGTGGCCAGGACGGCCAAGGCTAAGCCCGCCAGCGCGGCAGACCAACGGGACGACATGCAGCGAGCATCGTATGGAACGGCTTTCTTGACCAGCACGGGACATGATCAGTTGAGAAACTGTGAGGAATCACAGCGCCCGAACCTGGTCATCTCCTTCGCGGACCCGACGTGGTTCGCTGCTCGAACTGGCCTGGCAGTGAGCCTCCCAGGCACCGTGGAGATCGCTTACGCATCAGCGCCGAGCCCGTCCATCACGACGCGCGCTCGACGGCGATCAGCGCCACGATCAGGTGTGCACGCTGCCGCCGGAGTCGCCCCACGCTCCGCTGATGCCGCCGATCGGGCCGCGCCGGCGAGGCAGCGGCGCGTCCGGGGCGATGCGGCGCTCGGGATGCGCCGCGAGCCATCGGTCCCGCGGGTCGGCACGTCCAGCGTCGCGGGCGGTCTCGCTGATCTCGTCCGCCAGGGTGTCGCTCCAGACATAGGAGGTGTGCGAGGCGACCCAGGCATCGTAGATCTTCTGTCCGTCCGGGTCGGCTGTGTCGTAGAGCTCCCACTGCCTGGTCAGGTACAGGAACACGACCCGGTCCCGCTCCCCCGCAGGAAGGTAGCCGGCATCGAGCGCGGCGGCCCGCGCCTCCTCCTGCCCCTGCAGTCGTATCAGCGCGAGCTCGCACACCCGCTCGCGGGCCGCGCCGGGCCCCAGCCGCCGCAGGGCTCGCCGGTATTTGTCGGCCAGACCCGCAGCGGTCAGGCGGGTTCCGTCCACCAGTGTGTCGGCGGTGTCGGCTCGGTCGTCGTCGATGAGGTCGGGGCGATCCTTCGCGACGGCGAGGAGTGTATCGCCGGAGTCACGAGGGACGATGTGCGGATTCGCCACGACGATCTCGGTCTCGGTCGCGCTCGGCAGGAAGCGCCCGCGCCACTGCTCCGCGAGCGCCTCAAGAAGCAGCGGGTGGTCTGTCGTCGACAGGAAGCCCCGGAGATCGCGGCGACGGGGTGCGACGCACATCATCAGCTGGCCGACAATGTGCTCGGCCTTTCTGCCGGTCGATGCCGTGGGCTCGTGGTCGAGGAGGGACACAAGGCGAACGTGCGGCACATGCCGCCCGGCCGGTGCCGGAGCGAGCAGCAACGGCGCCGCGACCGACGGCCACATCCGCTCCCGCCACACCGCCCTCGATCTGTTGTCCGGGATCTCGCCGTCGCAGTGCAGCAGGGCCTGGTAGGCGATCTCGCCGAAGACCTCGGGATCCTCGCCCATCTCGGCCAGCGCGCACAACGCCCGTTGTGCGGCGGGACCCGGCGGTCCGGCGGCAATGCGGACCAGCGCGCCCGCGACCACGGTGGACCGGCGGCGGGTCAGCTCCCACGCCAGCCAGGCCGTGGCCATCCGGGCACGCCATCGGATGAACCAGGCCGCAGCAGGACCGGCCGTAGCGAGTCCCCAACGCTCCAGCGAATGCCTCATCGCATGCCGCATCATCCTGTCATTGTCGCCAACTCCCTCCTGGCGTTCCACCGGAGATCGTGCACGCTGATGACCACCGCGGTTGCCCGATCAGCCCAGGTGCAGATGAACTTCGAGCTGCGCAAGGTCGAACTCGGAACCTGCGGCCGCCCCTACGGCACCCCCTGCGCCCACGAACACGCCTGCTTCTCTGAACTTGGGGGCCGTTCCGTCGCAAAGCCTCTGATCTGCCGCTCCGCCTGCCGCCTCAGTACAGTGACTTCGCATGACCGACACCGAGCTCGAGATCACCGCAGACCTGGTCCGCGACCTGCTGCAGGAGCAACATCCAGACCTTGCAGGGCTGGCCATCCGTGAGGTCGCGGGCGGCTGGGGCAACCAAATGTGGCGCCTCGGGGACGAGTTGGCCGTACGCATGCAACGCATGGACCCCACCCCGGAGCTCCAGCTCAAGGAGCGGCGGTGGCTACCCGTGCTGGCCCCGCGCCTGCCGCTCCCGGTGCCGACCCCGGTGCGGTTCGGCGAACCGTCCGAGCGCTTCCCCAAGCACTGGACCGTGATGACGTGGGTTCCCGGCGAGCCGCTGGACCACGGCACGATCAGCCGCGGCGCCCACGCCGCCGACACTCTGGCGGGTTTCCTCAGGGCGCTCCATGTGGAGGCGCCCGCCGAGGCGCCGATCGCCACGGACTTCGGTGCCCATCCCAGGGACTGCACGGGCGGCTTCGAACACTTCTTGCAGGCCGTTGACCCTGGCGACATCGCCGCCGACGTCGGGGCCGTCCGGGCAGTCTGGGACGATGCCGTTGCGGCCCCCGAGTGGGAGGGCCCACCGGTGTGGGTGCACGGCGACCTCCATCCCGCGAACGTCGTCGTCACGGACGGAACGCTCTCGGGCATCGTCGACTTCGGCGCCATGTTCGCCGGCGATCCGGCGTGGGACCTCGCTGCCGCATGGGTGCTGCTACCCGCGGGCACGGCCGCACGGTTCTTCGACATGTACGCGCAGGCAGATGAGGCGGCGATCCGGCGCGCCCGCGGGCTGGCCGCAATGAAGAGCCTCTTCCTGATGCTCATGGGGCAGAACGGAGATCGGGGCCTCCCCGGCGGTAAGCCGGCCTGGGGACCTGCAGGCCGGGCGGCACTTGATCGTGTTCTGAAGGGCGTTTGATGCACGCTTCTTCGACCTTGTTCTCGATCTTGGTTGAGGGCCATGTGGCAGCCCACCTTCGTAGGTTCATCGATCATCACGCGTGGTGGGGATGCCAAGGTCCACGGCCGTATGCTGCCCGTGGCCTCGATCGAGCTGGGTGAGCTTGTCTTGGGCGCCGGCGAGGCGGCGGGCGATGAACGCCCTGTGTGCCTCGATCGACTCCCCCGCGGTGTCGGGCAGGTTCGCACCACGCTGCCACACGCCATGGTCGAGGGCGCCATGCGGCACGAGACGAACATGACCGTGGAGACCAACTACGTCGATTCCCACGGCGCTTCGATCATCGGGTTCGGCGTGACCAGATTGCTGAACCTCGACCTGGTCGCCCGATTCAAGCAGATCAACATCATGAAGCTGTATCTGCCCGGCAAGGGCGACCGCTTCGCCTACCCGATGCTGGGGCCGGCCCTGACCCGGCCGATCAGGCCCGAGCTCATCGAGAACAACTACGACCTCGTGATCAAGTACGCGACGGCGATCCGGCAGGGCACAGCCTCGACCGAGGCCCTGCTGCGCCGCTTCACCGGCGAGACCACCCACCCGGCCTACTCGGCAATGTATGAGGTCAGCTGCGCCCAGCGCACCATATTCCTGTCTCGCTGGCTGCGAGATCGCGATCTTCAGCACGAGACCGAGTCCGGGCTGAACGTGGTGGAGAACTACAACGGAGTCAACGACTACATCAGATTCGGCAAGCGCGGCGAGCTGGCCTCCAACCGGCGCGAGGAGCAGGAACTTGGCATGCTCTGCTTGATGATCTTGCAAAGCTGCCTCGCCTACATAAATACCCTCATGATTCAAGACACCGTGGCCGAACCCGCGTGGGCCAACGTGCTCACCGACGTCGACCGGCGCGGCCTCACCCCGCTCTTCCACACCAACATGACCCCGTACGGGACCGTGCAACTTCGACCTGACCGACGCCTGGACCTGACCGGGCCGCCGCCCGCCCCCGAAAGCTGATGTGACAGGGAAGCGCGATTCCCTGTCACACACAAGATCCTTCACCCGCTTTGGACGCCAGGTGTGAGCGGCGATCGCAATCGCGTCATCGTGCCGACCGCTCTGCCGTCGCTCGAGTTGTGCGGGAGGTCGATGGTGATGTCGAGGCCGCCGCCGGGGCGGGCGATGATCGCGATGCGTCCCCGGTGGGCGAGGGTGATCGCGCGGACGATCGTCAGTCCCAGCCCCAGGCCGTCGGTGCGGACGCGGGTGCCTTGCCCGCGCACGAACGGTTCCAGCAGCGTCTCCGCCGCCTCGGGAGGGATTTTCCGGCCGGTGTTGGAGATCCGCAGGACGGCGCGTCTGCCTGCGGTGTCGGTGTCGACGGCCAGGTGCCCGCCCGCCTGGTTGTAGCGGATCGCGTTATCGATCAGGTTGCCGATCATCCGTTCCAGCAGGACGGGTTCGCCGGTGACCGGTGCCGGCCGGAGCCGGGGTCGTATCGTGACGTCGGCGGCTGCCGCTTGCTCCTCGGCGGTGCCCAGGGCGGCTGCCGTGATGGCGGCCAGATCGGCCGCCTCCCGCGTGCCGGCTTCGGCCTGGCTGCGGGCCAGCAGCAGCAGCCCGTTCAGGACGCGCTGCATGTGGGTGACGGCGTCGCGGACGTCGCCGGCCATGGTGAGCAGCTCGTTGCGGCTGGGGTTTCCGTCCAGGGTGACGTCGATGGCGGTGCGGGTGGTGGTCAGCGGGGTGCGCAGCTCGTGGGCGGCGTTGGCGGTGAACAGCCGCTGGCTGTCCAGGATCCGGTCGCGCTCGGCGACGCTGCGCTGGATGCGGTCCAGCATGTCGTTGACTGTGCCCGCCAGCGTCGACAGTTCGTCGGCGGGGGTGGTGACCGGGACCCGCTCGGTGAGGTTCTCGGCCGACAGCCGCCGGGCGGCGGCGGAGATGACGCGGATCGGCCGCAGCACCCGACCGGCCACCAGCCAGCTCAGTAGGGCGGCCAGGGCGGTCACCATGGTGAGCGCCAGGCTGGCCTGGGGCAGCAGTGCGGTCAGGGTGTCGGCCTGTATCTGGTCGGCGAGATCGTGCAGGTCCTGCGTCTGGGGTGGCACCGGCTGGAGCGTGCCTTGTGGGTCGGGCCCGGTGGGGTCCAGGTGGGTGACGAGGGCGGGGCGCCGCTTCATCAGTAGGTAGGTCAGCCCGGTCAGGGCGGCCCCCGCGGCCAGTACGAGGGCGGTCTGCAAGATGGCGAGCCGGGCCCGGGCGGTCAGTTTCACGGGCCGATCCGGTAGCCGGCGCCGATGACGGTCTCGATCAGCGGTGGGTCGCCGAGCTTGCGGCGCAGTGTGCCGATGGTGATCCGGACCGCGTTGGTGAACGGGTCGGCGTGTTCGTCCCACACCTTCTCCAGCAGCGTTTCCGCGCTGATGACGTCACCGCCGGCGGCCAGCAGTTGCTCCAGCACGCCGAACTCCTTGGGGGTCAGGCGCAGCAGCCTGCCGTCCCGTTCGGCGCTGCGCCGGGCCGGATCCAGGCTCACCCCGCCGGTGCGCAGCACCGGTGGGCGGGCCGGTGCGCTACGCCGTACCAGGGCGTGCACGCGGGCGACCAGCTCGGAGAAGGCGAACGGCTTGCCGAGATAGTCGTCGGCGCCCAGCATCAGCCCACCGACCCGGTCCTCCACCGCGTCGGACGCGGTCAGCATCAGCACCCGCGACACGCCTCGCTGGACGAGCCGGCGGCAGACCTGGTCGCCGTGCACCTCCGGCAGGTCCCGGTCCAGGACCACCACCTCGTACGGGGTGAGCTCGCATTTGTCCAGCGCGCTGCGGCCGTCGAGAGCGAGGTCCACGGTGAAACCGTGCTTGCGCAGCCCGGCCTCGATGTAGCCGGCGAGGGGCTGCTCGTCTTCGACCAGGAGCACACGCATCCGGGCAGTATCGCAACGTCCACATATGGACCACATATGGTTCGCCGATCGCCCGCCGATAGGCGCCGGCCGGTAGATGTGATCACCTCGAAATCCCCATAGAAAGGATCATGACGAGATGAGCCGTGCACGAGCGGCCGGCATGACCGGGTTGGCATCGGCCATGCTGGCGTTGAGTCTCCACACATCCGCCACCGCCGCCGTCGAGGTCAAGCCGGGAGACGTCCAGCAGGCGATGAAGGACCTGGCGAAGACGGACGGCGTGGTGGGGGCCATCGGCGAGCTGTACGTCGACGGCCGGCGCAAGGGGCAGGGGAGCGCGGGGACGCGCCTGCTCGGCGGCAAGGGTGGGCACATTCCTGCGGCTTCCCGTTACCGGGTGGGGTCCCAGACCAAGCTGATGACGGCCACGGTGGTCCTGCAACTGGTCAAGGAGGGCAAGCTCGGCCTGGGGGACACGCTGGCCGCCGTTCTGCCGCAGGTGGCGCAGCAGGATCTGGTCGAGCGGGCCGGCGAGATCACCGTCCAGCAGCTGCTCCGCCACAGCTCCGGCATCCCTGACTTCTTCGCTTCGGGGAAGTTCGACGACGCCTTCGACTTCACGACCTACTACTCCCCGATCGACCTGGTGAAGGCATCCCGCGAGGTCCCCCGCACCGGGGAGCCGGGCGCGGGGTTCGCCTACTCCAACACCAACTACGTTCTCCTCGGCCTGATCGTCGAGAAGGTAACCGGCCGCAGCCTGTCCGCCGAGCTGGCGCGGCGTCTCTTCGTACCTCTGGGGATGAAGCACACCTACTTGACCACCAGGCCTCCTCAGGGGGTCAAGGGCCCGCACGGGCACGGCTACTACCCCGACGCCAAGGGCAGGCCGCGCGACGTCGACCGGCAGAACGCGAGCTTCGGCGGCGCGGCCGGAGGAGTGGTCTCCACCTCCGGCGATCTCAGCGCCTTCTACCGCGCGCTCAACCAGGGCCGGCTGCTGCCGGCGGACCTGCAGCAGGCGGTAGGACGGCCGCGGCCCGATCTGTGTGGTGGGACGGTCGCGGCGGCCGCGGGCAGTGGCCCCGGCTTCCTGGCGGTGACCTACACCTCCTCCGACGGCCGCCGCCAGTTCGCGGTATCCACCACGCTGAAGATCGACAACCAACAGGCCATGCCCGTCAATGACGCCATGAACAAGGCCGCCGCAACCGTGCTCTGCCCCGGCTAATAACCGGGGGTCATCCGCCAACCGTGATAGGGCGCACCTCAGGCCATCCCATGCGTTTACAGAGCCGCGTGGGACGGAAGAGGCACGCGCTTCGAAAGCCCCTGGCAGCCCCCGCGACAGGTCGGCGATGCGGAAATGCGGAGGGCATCCAGCCCCGACCCTGGAACAACGTTCATTCGACAAGGAGAGCTTCCATGAGACGACGAGTCCTCAGCGCGCTGGTCACGGCACCGTTCGCGCTCACCCTGCTGCTGACCGGCTGCGGCTCAGACGACGGCGGCGCGGACGTGGCCTCGGTGAGCGGCGGCACCGGTAACAAGGCCGCGGCCAGCGCCCAGCCGAGCGCGGACTCGCAGGAGATGGCGTTGAAGTTCGCCCAGTGCATGCGGGAGAACGGCGTCGACATGCCGGACCCCGATTCCAGCGGCAAGATGACGATGACGTTCGACGCCCCGCAGGAGAAAGTCCAGGCGGCTCAGGAAGCGTGCAGGCAGTACGCCCCCAGCGGCCGGCAGCAGGTCCGCAACGACCCCAAGATGGCCGAGAACCTGCGCAAGCTCGCCCAGTGCATGCGTGACAACGGCGTCGAGGCCTACCCCGACCCCGAGGGCGGCATGATGCGCATCACCCAGGAGGCCGGCGAGGACCCCGACTTCAAGGCCGCGGAGGAGAAGTGCAAGCAGGAGTCGGCTGACGCCAGCCCGGGAGGTTCTTGATGGCGATGGCCACCATCGACGGCAAGACGGAGCCGGGGGCCACGCCTCCCAGGCAGCGCCGCCCTCGCGGCAGGGGCAGGCTGGTGGCCGGGCTGCTGATCGCAGTGGCGGCGGCGGGCGGCGGGTTCGTCGCGGTCAACAGCACCGGCCTGTTCGAACGCGGCAATGGCCCGACGCAGTCGGCCGTCGCGCTGCCCCGGGCCACCACGACGGTGACCAGGCAGACCCTGAACGACACCAGGGAAGCCGACGGCGAGCTCGGCTACGGCCCCGTGACCTCGGCCATGGCCCGCCAGGCCGGCACGATCACCTGGCTGCCCGACAGCGGCGCGACGATCACGCGCGGCAGGTCGCTGTACCGGGTGGACAACAAGCCGGTCATGCTTCTGTACGGGGATGTGCCTGCGTACCGGGATCTCAAGATCGGCGTGGCGGGCAAGGACGTCGAGAACCTGGAGCGCAACCTCAGCAAGCTCGGCTACGACGGCTTCACGGTCGACGACGAATACACCTATGACACCTACGAGGCCGTCGTGGAATGGCAGGAGGACCGCGGCCTGGACGAGACCGGCGTGGTCGAGCTGGGCCGCGTCGTCTTCGCCCCCGGCAAGGTGCGGGTGGAGAGCCTGGAGTCGGAGGAGGGCCAGCCGGCCCAGCCAGGGCAGCAGGTGCTGACGTACACGGGCACGTCCAAGGTGATCACGGTGCAGTTGGAGGCCGAGGACCAGCCGATGGCCAAGAAGGGCGCCAGGGTCGAGGTCACGCTGCCGGACGGCGAGAGCGTGCGCGGCAAGGTCACCGAGGTGGCCACGGTCATCGTGCCGGGCGACGGGCAGAACGCCGAGCCGGAGACGCGAGTGGAGGCGCTGGTCTCGATCGGGACCGGCAAGTCGGCCAGGGGGCTGGACAAGGCGTCGGTGGACGTGACGTTCACGGCGTCGCAGCGCAAGAACGTGCTGACCGTGCCGGTGGCGGCGCTGGTGGCGCTGCGCGAGGGCGGTTTCGGCCTGGAGGTCATCGAGGGCGGGAAGCCCAGCTATATCGCCGTTGAGACGGGGTTGTTCGCCGGGGGTCGGGTCGAGGTGTCCGGGGACGGGCTGAGCGCGGGCATGATCGTGGGGATGCCGAAATGACGTACCCCATGATCGCGCTGACGGACGTGTCCAGGACGTATCCGGGCGGGGTGGCGGCGCTGAAGTCGGTGTCGCTGCGGATCGAGCACGGCGAGCTGGTCGCCATCGCCGGGCCTTCGGGGTCGGGCAAGTCGACCATGCTGAATGTCGTCGGCACGCTCGACCGGCCCTCCTCGGGGACCATCCAGATCGACGGCTACAACGTCTCCAAGCTGTCCGACAACCAGCTGTCTGCGCTGCGCGCCACCACGATCGGGTTCGTCTTCCAGTCCTTCCACCTGGCTGCCAGGGTCCCCGCGCTGGACAACGTGGCCGACGGCCTCATCTACACCGGCCTGAGCAGGGCCGAGCGACGCCGCCGCGCGGCGGCGGCGCTCAAGCGGGTGGGGCTGGAGCACCGCATGGACCACGAGCCGCACGAGCTGTCGGGCGGGGAGCGGCAGCGCGTGGCCATCGCCAGGGCCGTGGCGGGCGATCCGCCGCTGCTCCTGGCCGACGAGCCCACCGGCGCCCTCGACTCCGTCTCGGGCACTGGGGTGATGGAGCTGCTGCACGAGCTGAACGAGGGCGGCACCACCATCGTGATCATCACGCACGACCGTGAGATTGCCGCCAGCCTGCCCCGGCAGGTGAGCATGCGTGACGGCCAGATCATCTCCGACTCCGCCAGAGAGCCCGAGCCCGTGGAATCAGGGGTGGCGTGATGGCGGTCATCGAGATGCAGCGGCCCAGGCCGGCCCCGGCCCGGATGCGTCCGGGCGACGTGATGCGGGTCGGCGCGGTCGGCCTGCGAACCCGGCCGTTGCGGGCGTTCCTGTCGGCATTGGGCATCGCCATCGGCATCGCGGCCATGGTCGGCGTGGTCGGGCTCTCGTCCTCCTCAGGCGCCGAGCTCGACCGCCAGCTCTCTACGCTGGGCACGAACCTGCTCACCGTCTCCGCGGGCTCGACGATCACCGGCGAGGCGGCCCAGATGCCGAAGGGCGCGGAGGCAATGATCCAGCGGATCGAGCCCGTCGAGTCAGTCTCGTCCATCGCGAAGATCCCCGAGGCCAAGGTCTACCGCTCGGAGCAGATCCCAAAGGCCCAGACCGGCGGGCTCAACACGTACGCGGCCCGCCTCGACCTGCTCGACACGGTGGGCGCGACCCTGCGCAGCGGCACCTGGCTGAATGCGGCCACCGAACGTTATCCCGCCGCCGTGATCGGCTCGTCCACCGCCCAGCGGCTGGGCATCAGCGCGGCGGGGCCGGACACCCAGATCGTCATCGGCGGCATCCGCTTCACGGTCGTCGGCGTCCTGGAGCCCGTGGCGCTGGCCACCAACCTGGACGCGGGCGTCCTGGTGGGCTGGCCGGTGGCGGAGGAGCGCCTCGGCTTCGACGGCCACCCGACCACGCTCTACACCCGCTCGGAGGAGGCCAAGCTGGAGTCCGTACGCCAGGTGCTGGCGGGCACGGCCAACCCGGAGGCGCCGAACGAGGTGGACGTCTCCCGCCCGTCCGACGCCCTGGCCGCCAAGCAGGCAACCAGCCAGGCGTTCACCAGCCTCCTCCTGGGGGTGGGCGCGGTGGCGCTGCTCGTGGGCGGGGTCGGGGTGGCCAACACGATGGTCATCTCGGTGCTGGAACGCCGCGCGGAGATCGGCCTGCGCCGCTCGCTGGGGGCCACCAGGGGGCAGATCAGGACGCAGTTCCTGGCCGAGTCCCTGCTGCTGTCAGCGCTGGGCGGCACCGGCGGCGTCCTGCTGGGGACAGGGGTGACGACGGGATACGCGCTCTACAGCGGCTGGCCCTCGGTCGTGCCGGCCTGGGCCACGATCGGCGGCCTCACCGCGACCCTCCTCATCGGCGCAATCGCCGGACTCTACCCGGCCATTCGCGCCTCCCGCCTGTCCCCGACGGAGGCCCTGTCCACACCATAGACGCCAACGACCGCACACTTCGAGGCGCTCAGAGGCGCAGATTGCGCGACCGCTTATCGCAACGCCCCGTATATGGAACGGATATGGGCCGCCGATCGGCCACCGATCAGTACCGCCCGGTAGATGTGATCACCCTCGAAGTCATGTTGAGAAAGGATCGAGAATGAGGCGTGGAAGAAGGGTCGCTCTGACCGTCGGCGCGGCATACGGGGTACTGGCGTTGCACGTCCCAGCGCCCGCGACCGCCACCGAATATGTCAGCCCGAGCGCAGGTGCCATCGCGGACCCCCTCCCGAGCCTCGGCGCGCCGTCCGTGCAGTGGAAATCCTGCCCCGCCTACTCCGATGAGGTGATCCGGAGCCTGCGCGTGACGCAGGAGCAGCTTGCGGCCTTCCGCACCCAGATGAAGCGCCTGGAGTGCGGGACGGTCAGCGTCCCGCTCAACCACCGCGACCCCGCCGGCCGGGAGATCGACATCGCGGTGACCCGGCTACCTGCCACCGACCAGGCACACCGGCTCGGCGCCCTCGCCGTTCTTCCGGGAGGGCCGGGCCAGAGCGGCTATCTGGACCCGGTCCTGCGAACCGTGCTCATTAACGAAGAGACAGCAGCGCTCAACGAGCGGTACGACATCATCGGCTTCGACCCGCGTGGGGTGGGCTACAGCACCAAGGTCGTCTGCCCCTTCTCGCCGGGAAGCCCGCAGGAGCCGGGCCCACCGACCAAGAAGGCGGCCAGGAAGATGTACGACTCCCAGGTCGCCGCCAACCAGAAGTGCGGACGCTCCGACCCGGACTTCCTCGGACAGCTCACCACGGACAACGTGGCCGAGGACCTGGACCTGGTACGGGCCGCACTGGGTGAGAGCCAGCTCAACCTGCTCGGCCTGTCCTGGGGCACCTCGTTGGGCATGGTGTACCGCAGCCTGTTCCCCGAACGCACCGGACGTGCCTTCCTGGACAGCACTGCGCCGCCGTGGACCGATCTCATGAAGCACACCAAGGGCAGCGCGCAGGCGGCCGAGCGGAACTTCGGGCGCATGGCCGCCTGGCTGGCCCGCCGCCATCAGACCTACGGTCTCGGCACCACCACCCGGCAAGTGCGCGCGCAGGTGGCGAAGCTGGTCCGCGCCTACGACAACAGCCCCCAGACCTACACCAGCCTGCTGCGGCCCATCGACGGCTCGGCCGTCGCCGACCTGGCCAAACGTCCCTCGACCGAGTGGCCACGAGCGGGCAAGGCGCTGTCCGAACTGCGAACGGCGACCGGCGCCACCGCCCCGCCCACGGTCAAGGAACTGCTCGGCGGCGGTCAGATGATAGGGACGTCCTTGCCCGGCGCGCCAGAAACGCTGAATCTGACCATGAACTGGGCGGTCAAGTGCAACGAGGACAGCAGCCGGCCCGACTTCGATACCGCCTGGCGTGCCTACCAGCAGCTCGACAAGCGCCATCCGGCGACCGGCCGGTCCTGGGGACTGGGCGGCGCCCTGTGCCAGGGGTGGCCACTGCCGGTGCAGCAGCCCACGCTGAAGCGGGACGGTGGGTCGCTGGTGCTGGCCGGGCACCTGCATGAGTTCATGTCCGTCTACGACTGGACACTGCAGACACGGCGCGCCATCGGCGGCACCATCTACACCGTCGCCGACGATGTACATGTGTCCACCATCCGGGTGCCCGAGTGCGCCGCCGACGTGGTGAAGTACTTCGAGACGGGCCGGATCGACAGAGGCTGCAAGGGCAGCAGAACCCCAGCCTGACCACCCGATGCACGGGCCCGACGAACCCACGCAGCTTGTCGATTCCACAAGTGGACACTGAACTCAAGAGTTCGCTTCTGAGGCGTTGCCCTACTTCCGGAATGAGTTAATTCCGGAAGTAGAATCCCGGAGTGACTTCCGGAAACACAACCCCAGAGTGTGACTTGGATCGGCCGGGTCTGCGGGTGGGTCGCGGGCTCGCGCGCGCGCGTTCCGATCAGCGGGTGCGGTTCTGCTCAGGTCCGTGATTATCTTGGGTAGTCAAGCGAAATAGCTGGTCAGCTGCTTGATGGTCTGTCAGGCACGTCAGGCAAGTAGGCTGGCTGCGGCTGCCGCGCTGAGGGCAGCGCGGCCCCGATCCGTCTGAGGCCAGAGCGCGGACAATGTCGTGTTGATCTATCTGCTATCCGGCTGTGTGAGCCTGTCCCCATGGCCATGGGGACCTTGAAGATCGTGTTCACTCGCGAGGATCGCCCGTAAGACTCGTGCAGCCAGGTGCACGCGATTAAGCTTGCCCAGGTCAGCGATGCCACTGACGGACCGTTACGGGATCTTTCTGGGATCGCCCGACGTAGATGATCGGCTGCGGCCAGTATTGGTGCGGATTCGTGGGGTATGCGGCGGCTTGGCTGACCGCTTCGCGAGAGAGCCGGATGCCGCGTGGCGCGTGTGCTGGACGAGAACGAGCTCGAAGCCGCTCTGCGTGCTTGCTGCTGAACAGACCTCGAGTGTTCACGTCCGCGCAGCGTGTCGATTATGGGAGCATTGATCGGAATGGCCTGAACATTCTCACTGAGAGATCCTCCTCAAGCGCACCGGGTGGCCGCATGTATCCTCCACCGAGACCGAACATGCCTGTCCCGGTATTGGTGGCTCTGGTCATCATGGGCCTGGAGTTGGCGCTGGCGGCCATCATGACTGCCATCCTGCTGCTGCCGCTCGCGATCGTCGGAAGCGTCCCGGTCCTCACGTTCTATGTCTTGGGCCTGATCGTGGCCATCGGCATAGTGGCTTTCAACATGCGAAACCCTCGGCCTTGGGTCCGATGGGCGGGCGTGGCGATTCAGGCCGGGCTCGCGGCCTTCTATGTTCTGCGGTTGTTCGTCGATCCGACTCTCGGATCAGTCGGCGGTCTCGGCCTAACCGCGGCAGCCATGGTTCTCCTGCTGACCCCCTCTTCCGCTGCCTGGTTCGGCGGCTCGTCGCAGCCGGCCGGGTGGCCCCCTTCCAGCCCCGGGCGAGCCTGAGCCCGTGTCGCCATCGTTATCCTGGAGGGCTCGTTCCTTGTCTGCCAGGAACTTGTCGAGCAGGTCGAAGAGGACGCCGGTGACTTGGGTCTCCTCTTCCGGGGTGAGGTCCGGTCTGACGCCCGTCTCGCCGAGAGCGATCTGTTGGATCTGGGCCTCCCAGACGAGATTGGTGCCGACTTGATAGCGGGCCATCAGCCATTCGCGCCAGCCGTCGAGCCCAGGTCCGCCATGTCGGCGAGCAGCCTGGTCGTAGCCGATCAAGAACGCCGTCACGCCCTTCAGTGATGGGCGGCCGATGAACATGCCGGTGCGCTTGGCGAACCGGTTGAAGTACTCGCGCTCGCTCATGTCGGTCAGTTCAGTCATCCTCAGATCCTCTCCGGCGAACTCCGGTGCAGGCTATGACCTTGGTGGTGTCCGGTGTGAGGAACAGGATGTAGTTCCAGGTTCGGTCGGCTGAGGTGATCGAGCCGAGTCGGATCGGGGATTGGCCGAGGTCGTTGAGGGTGTCGACTGTCTGTTGAAGGGCCTGGGTTTGGGCGCCTTGTTTCGTGGTGAGGCGGCGCCGTCGCCTGTAGGTCGTGGCCAGTTCAAATGCCGGAGTGTCTCCGTCCCAGATGGTGAACTGGCCGTCGTCGGCGAGAGCGGCGCGGGCCGCTCTGCATGCTCCGGTTGCCGTGTCAAGGAGCGTGAGGAGGTCGTCTCGGTTCAGCGGGCGCTCCACTTGCAGATCCTTAAGGGTGGTGCGGATATTAGCCGAAGCACTCAGCCGGTTCGCTGGAGATCAGGCCGGTCGTGGCTGCGAGGAGGTCGGCGTGGTGGATGAGGAGGTTCTTGAGCGCGCCGTAGTGGGCGAGGGGAGCTTCGCGGTTGAAGTGGTGCCAGGTGTTTCCCCGGCGCTGGAGCCATTCGCGCTGGGTGTGCTGCGGCTGCTGGGCCTCGATGGGGCGGGGCGCGAAGCGGGGCTCGCCTTGGGTGACGCGTGCCCAGATGAACGCGGAGGCTTCTTGGCGTTTGCGGTCGTCGAGGGTGGGCTGAACGGGGCCGGGAACCGGTGGCAGCTGGTTGATGACCTCGGCCCAGGCTTCTTCGCCGAGGCTCCAGTCGCGGAGGGCGTCGCGGCGGTGCTGGTAGTTGAGAAGGCCGGGGGTGGCGTCGAGCTCGGCAGCGAGGTTCTTGAGGGCGGCGATGAAGGGCGCCCGAGTCGGGTCGGTGTCAAGCCACTGGTAGAGGTCTTTGGTAAAGGCGAACTGGCCGCCCTTGGGGTTGATGCCGAGGTAGTTGGCGGCGTCGCCGAGGGATCCGCCCGCTGACCATTGAACGAGCGTGGCGGCTGCGGCTCGGCGGAGGACCTTGCTCAGCCGGCTCTTGCAGACGAGCGGCGCGAGGTGCTGGTCGAACCAGGCGTCTTCGAGGAAGGCCGGAATGTGTTCTGGCCGGTAGCCGCCGAAGCGTGCCGGTGCTTTCGGGCTACTTGGTCCGGCCAGGCGGCGGTAGCGGCGTATGGCAGGTTCGATGGTGTCTCGGAGTGCGGGTGAGCAGGCGGTGTGGTGTCTGTCGAGAACGGAGGCGAGCGGTGTTCTGCTGGGCCGGGTGGTCTGGGCTTCCTGGATCTCGCGAACGAGGGCGTTCTGGAGGTCGGGATGGTCCAGGACGTTGAGCGCGGCGGTCAGGATGGCCGCGGTCGCGTGGAGTCCTCGGGGCAGGCAGTCACGGGACTTACGGTTCCCGGTGTTGAGGCGGCTGACGTGTTCGCTGATCGCGGTGATGGTGTGCGGTTCCAGAAGGTCCTGGCTTGCCGGCCAGGCGAGATAGAGCAGCGAGACGATGACACGGAGGTCGGTGAATGTGCGTGTCGCGGCCTCGGGTGAGGTGCGCGGATCAAGCAGGGCGGAAAGTCGTCGCTGACCGTTCAGGACGGCTGGCCGAGGCTCGAAACCGGGCGGCTGGGGCTGGTCCAGGCGGGCCCCGCAGCAGGGTCGGCGGCGGCCCCGGCCGTCCGGATCCGCGGGGTCGCGGCATTGGGCGGGATGCAGGACCCATTCGGAAGTCGGGGTGATCAGCCGGTTGGGTTGGCCGGTCAGCCGATGCTGCCGAGGACAGGTGTCGCGGAGGAACGTGCGGTGGTCTGGGCAGGCGAAGGCGATGGGCAGGTGCCAGATCTTCTTCCAAGATCCGCCGTAGGACTGCTGAACCGCGGTGCCGTCCCCGGCCAGGCAGCCCGGGCAGTAGCGGACGTCGTCATGAAATAGCCACTCGTCGAATCTTCTATTCCCCTCAGCCCAGATCTTTCCGGCACTGTGGGCGATCGGCGGGTAGCGGTCGGCCCAGGGCAAGAGCGTCAGCTCAGCGGCCTCGCCAGCGGTGAGAGCGGTGGCCGTCGCGAAGACCGGGATGTTGAGATCGATCAAGAGCCGCCGACTGAGCTGGCCGGGGACTCCGTTGCCGCACTGGATGAACTTGGCCAGCTGCTGTGGTGTGACCCGCAGGCGCCAGGCCAAGCGGAGCAGGAACCCGGCGAGTCCTTCTCCGGGCAACGGGTCTAGGCTGCGAGAAAGCGGACGGGCCAGGAACTCACCCATCGGCCGTCGCGCCGTGGTCGTCGAAGCTGGTGTTCCGCCGCTTCTTCTTGTCCTTCGCCGGAGACCTGGGCGGCGGGATGTTCTCCGGGATCGGAGGGATCTCACCGGCGTCGGGGTCGAGGTCGGCGAGGTTCCCGAGGCGGATGGCCGTCCCAGCCAGGAGTTCGGGAGTCAGCTGCTCCTCGCCGGTGGCGATCGCCTTGGCGCAGCCGTCCTCGATGAGACGGCGCAGGAGGCCGACGATGCCGTGCGTGCGGCGGAATAGGTATTCGGGCATGCCGCCGCCGGTGAGCATGCCGTCGAAGCCGCGCAGAAGCCGGAGCTGGTCTTCGATTCCGGTCAGATGCTCGATGAACGCGTTGATCCCGGCCGGGGTCGAATAGTCGAACGGGTCGAGGTCGACCAGGTCGAAGCGGCGTTCGGTCTGGGTGGAGGCAGACGGGTTGTGGCTCTTGCCCTGTTTGATGCCGGGGAACACCCACTGGTTGGTGCGCGTGTCGATGTAGGCGCCGCGCAGGAGCCCGGATCCGGGGATGTCGACTCCGATCAGCACGAGGGTGACGTTGAGGTCCATCAGCTCGCGGATCAGGTCGAGGGTGTCCTGGTCGTCGGCTCGGTGCAGCCGCAGCCGGGTCACGTCGTCGATGAGCAGGGCGGTGGTGTTGTGGTCGCGGATCGTGTCGCGGACCGATCGGATGAGGTCGTCGAGGTGGGCGGTGTCGGCGTACAGCCACCAGTGCCGAGTCATGTACAGGCAAACGGGTTCTGTCGCTGATCTTGGGACGGGTTGAGGATCATGTTCGGAGCAGGATCCGCTTCCGCAGGAGATCGAAGTTGGCTCTCCCATAGCCCTGCCGCTTGACCAGCTTCACTCGCGTGTTCTGCCCCTCGGCCTGTCCGGAGTTCCACGGAACCGACAGGCCGGCGATGATGGCGTCCAGGTCGTAGCGCAGGCCGTGGGCGAAACGGTGCAGGTGGGGCAGGTCCTCTTCAGGAACTGCGTCGATCCAGGCGGGCAGACGGTCACCGCGAAGGTCGCGCATCATGGTGGCGAAGCTGGGGACATGGCGAAAAGTGGTATCCAGTTCGGGGCAGGCCTCGCGGACCTGCTGAAGGTCGGGCGCGTCGTCGGGACGAAGATTGTCGGGATGAGTCACGATCCAGGCTGTGATCTTGCGGGGTTTGGGCGTGGGCCTGGGTGGCGGCGGCGCGATACTGCCCTTGCGCAGCAGCCGGATGTAGCGGTCGACCGGGCTCGCACTGCCCTGGTATCCCTGTGCCCGGATCTCACGAAACAGCAGGCTCGCGTTGTGACACCCCTGGCTGAACCGCTCATACAAATACGGCCTCGGGGTTGAGGAACCGGGGAACAGTCGTTATCGATGAGAACGATCTTGCTCGAACTGTGACGTCCGTCTTCCGCGTGTGGTCGCCCTACCTGGAAGCTTCTGGTCCGTGGATGATGCGGTGGATGGTGGAGCGTCCGACGCTGTACTCGAGGGCCAGGTCGGCCAGGGACACCTCTCCTTCGGCGTAGCGGCGGCGGATGGAACGCCGCGCCGGTTCGGGCAGCTTGGGCTGCTTGCCCTTGAGCTTGCCGTTCCTCTTGGCCAGGGCCATGCCCTCGCGGGTGCGCTGGTGCCCGATATTCGCTTCGAATTCGGCGACCATGGCGAGGGTCTGCAGGAAGAGCCGGCCGAACGGGTCGTTCCAGTCGTAGACGGAGGCGCCCAGGCCGAACAGCACGCCCCGGCCGGACAGGTCGGTCAGGATGTCGTTGGCTTCAGCCATGTTGCGGGCGAAGCGGTCGAACTTCGTCACTGTGAACACGGTGCCGTCCCAGACGGCGGCCAGGGCCTGGTCGAGGCCTGCGCGGTTACGGCGGGTGGTCCCGGAGAAGCCGCGGTCGATGTAGATGCGGTCGGCGGGCACGCCGAGGGCCAGGAGCTGCTCGGTCTGGATCACGACGTCTTGTTCGTCGGTGCTGCAACGCGCGTACCCGACGCGGGTCCCGTTCACGCTCTGAAGTGTTCCGGATAGGGCCCCTTCATCGGAACAGTACGCGGAACACCTATACGGAACACCCTGACCTGGAGTGCTGTCGTGGCTGGCGGGTGTTCCGGTGGGGGATCCCCTTACGGAACACCGCGTGTGACTTAGCGCTTCAGTTGGCGGGAATCGCACGCTGAAGCGCTAACCATGGCAATTGATCATTGCTGTGTGCACCTAATTGGCTTCGAGAACGAAGAACAGAAAGCTCAGGAACCTCGTGCCGGGGATCCTGCTGAGCTCCTCGCGGAACAGTTCGCGGGCTTCCGGCACGAACGGCGGTTCGCTGATGACGCTGATGCGAAAGCCCGCGGCGGTGAAGGCTTCGGTCATCGCGTGCAGCGGCCGGTCCCAGAACCTCATCTGGACGGCCTGCCCGCCCTGGGCCCATTCTTCGGTCCGGCTGCGGGTCTCGAAGTACTTACAAGGCGTTGCGTTGACCGCTTGACCCGCACCGATGAGAGGGCGCAAGCGTCCTGCGAGCAACAGCGCGGTCCGACCGGGGACTGAGAGCCCGGTGTCTATACCTTGCTCGCGACCACCATATAGTTCTCGGCCTCAAGATCGAACGTGCTCACTTCCGTCCGGAGTCCGACCCGGTGCAGCTCGACTTCGAGTTCCTCGTACCGGTAGGGCCAGCAGGACAGCAGTTCCGAGCGGACAAGAACCAGCCCAGTCGCATCAACTTGCGCGATCGCAATCTCGATGTGGTGCTCCTCCTCCCAATGCGGCGCAATCTCCCAGCGGTAGACCACGACGGCATCGCGACCGTTCCGGCGGACGAGTCGGTCACTGATGTCCAGCCGGGAACCTCTGGCCCTCACGAGTTCCCAAGTGCGGGATGTGAGCACCAAGCGCCCGCCAGGGCGCAGAAGCCGTGACATCGACTCCAGAGCAGCACCCCTGCCTGCCGCGCCCGCGGCATGGTGAAGCGAGTTGCCAACGCAGAACACCATGTCGAACGTGTCGTCCTCGAAATGGTCGGGCAACTCTTCCCAGTTCGCCCGCATGGCCCGGACGGATGCCCCGAACTCCTCAGACAACTCTGCAGTCCGACGAACCATCGCTTCGCTGGCGTCAGTTGCGACAACCTGCATGCCACGACCGGCGAGGCCAACCGCCAACTGTCCGGTTCCGCACGAACAGTCGAGGACGTGAGCGTTCGACGGCAGGAGACTGAGGACGTCATCGAACGACGCAGCGAACTCGGCTGGAGGCAACTTTGCATCCGAGATGAGCCATTCATACACCTCGGCAAGCACGTCATAATCCGTCACAACCACTACCTCCGTCACGCGGCAGACTCACGGCGGGACGTCAGTCCATCATCGGAGCAAGCCGGGCACCAATGGTTTTCGCAAGGACAACCCGTCCGCGCATGCCGCGGATAGCGCGAGCTGATCCGCGTCATTCGCCGTGGTGTCGGCGCTTCGGAACTATCAATACGTCCGAACTTGATACGCAGCGTGTCCAGTACTGATCATCTACGAGAGGCTTGAAAACAGGCACTTAACCTCTTCCCCGGCCATGTGCTGAAAGAGAGCGATGCCGAACGGATGATCGACCGAGACGAGGAGCCTGCCACCAGGCCTCAGCACGCGTCGCAGCTCGGCCAGCGTCGGTCCCCAGTCCTCCAGATAGTGCAGCACCAGGGACGCAACGACGTCGTCGAAGGCGTCGTCGGAGAAGGGCAGCGGGCCGGCCAGATCGACCACCCGCAGATCCGCATCGGCCCCCAGCCGCCGTCGGGCCATCTCCAGCATCCCCGCACTCGCGTCGACGCCGGTCACGAGGGCGCCTCGATCGCGCAGTTCGAAGAACAGCGGGCCAGAGCCGCAGCCGGCGTCGAGCATGCGCCGGCCGGTCACGTCCCCGGCGAGCTCCAGCATCACGGGCCGCTCGTAGTAGGCGTTCTGGAGGCCGGTCTCGTTATGGTTCGTGTACCCCTCGGCCATCCGATCGTAGTCATTGAATCGGGACGAAGATGTGGCCTCAGTGAGCTTCTCGGGCATAGCAGACATCAGGCCATTGCGGCCCATCAGTCGACGATCTCGTCCCACGCCGGGTGCATCTGCTCAGCCATCCCCAGATCCCCCGAAAGGTCGGCAAAGGGCCAGCCTCGCGCAAGCTCGTCCGCCGCGGCGGACGATTCGCCCGACACCGCTCAAGGAAGCCTTTCCGACACGGGCGCTGGCCGCGATCCTGGCCTTTACACCCCGTCCTCGTCCACGCTGTCGCCGCCCTCGGGCACGTCGGGGATCTCACCGAGTTGTCGCAGCCCTACGGCCGGGGCGGAGGAGGCGATGGCATAGCGGCCCAGGACGTTGAGGTGGGCGTGACCGAGCGGGCTGAGTCGGGCGGCGTCCTCGTCTTTGACCGGCACGCCGTGGGCGCGTAGCTGGTCGACCGC
>NZ_JBEFAK010000074.1:0-37220 GCF_040137845.1 Nonomuraea sp. B19D2
GCCCTCGGCTACCGCGTCACTCTCGAACTAACTACCTGAACGTCGCGGCCCGCACCACTCCGCTCTGAATCAACACGTGAGGTTCGCTGCCGCCTGCCTGGCGAATGTCTGATTTTCGGACCAGGAGCGCGGCGCCTACGTGGCCGATTCGCCGTTTGACCTGCAGGAGGTGTTGCCAGAAGGAAGGTCGCCGACGTGCCCGACCGGTACACGGTCTTGCAGCAGTCGGGTGGACACGAGGGAATCAGCCGAAAAAGTCGAACTCTCCAGCATGTACTCCGGCCAGGAAAGCCTGCCACTCGGCCTTGGTATAGATGATCATCCCGCCCTGAAGCTTGCTGTGTCGAACGGCTACACGGCCGGATCCGTCATTGAGCGGGCCGGCCTCTACGCAGTTCCCGCCGCCGTCGGCACTGAAGCTACTGACATGCCAGGCGATTTCGGGGCTCGTCATGATCGAATGGCTCCATCCCTAGGTGTCAGAGAGGCTCTCCGCGACCGCCGCGATCAGCTCCAGCGAGTCCTTGGCGCTGAGCGAGTCTCGGCGAATACGGTCATATTTCAGCTTAAGCCTGTTAGCCGCCTCACCTTCAACGTAGATCGAGCCCGCCGGAGTCGGGACGTACGCAACGGCCGGATAAGGCTGGGGGAGCTGGAAGATGCGGAAGGCGCCGTCGGGGCTGGCATGTGCCCCGGCGGTGAGTGGGAGAACCCGGATCTCAACATTGGGTGTGGAGGCGTATTTTGCGAGCTGGCCCAGCTGACCATGCATGATCTCGGGCCCACCGATGGAGCGGCGTAGAACGTACTCGTCCAGGATCGCGGAGAAGCGGGGCCCGTCGTCGGCCAGGATTTGCTGCCTGGTGCGGCGGAACTCGATCCAGCGGCTGACCTGCTCGTCCGACGCGTCCGCGTCCTCCGCTCGGATGACGGCTTCCATGTAGTCCCGCGTCTGGAGAAGGCCGGGGATCACGAACGCGTCGAAGGAACTGATCTTTTCGGCGCGGGCTTCCAGCCAGGCGTAGTCCACGATGCCGAGTGACACGTCGCCCGAGTAGTCATCCCACCAGCCGTTCTGCCATACGTCGCGACTCAGGCGGATCATGCCTTCACGCTCGTGTAGCGCCGTAACGCCGTACAGGTCGAGGAGGGCGATGACGTCAGGGGTGCGGGCAGGGTAGAGGCCGGCCTCGAAGCGGCTGACCGTGGAGCCGTCGCGCTGAAGGTATTCGCCGGCCTCCTTCAGCGTGAGGCCGGCGCTTTCGCGCAACTCTCGTAGGTGCTTGCCGAGCCATTGGGCTCGGAGCGTCACGCCACGCTTCCCGCTCATGCTCACCCCTTGATCGGCTGTCTCGAAGGCTACACCTGCATGATGCACTTCGGAGAAGTTCAGAATTTCCATGTGCAAGTTTGCATGGTGCATGAAAGTATCGAGGTGGTTGCGCAGCGTGACATCGGACGTTGTTCGGATGGTGGCGAGTGGCGCCACTGACGAAAAGGAGGGTGGGGCTATGAACGGTATGGCTTGGCGCTGTGATTTCCCCGGCGAACGAGTGCAGTTGCCTACCGTACGTCGGCTCGCCACCGCGCTGCTGGGAGACTGCCCTGTCCGCGACGATGCGATCTCGTGCGTGGTGGAGCTGGCCAGCAACGCGATCTTGCACACAAAGTCGGCAGGCGGTGTCTTCACGGTTGGGATCTGGTTGTTCGGGACCACCGCCCGGGTCGCGGTGAAGGACGCCGGGGGATCGAACGAGCCCGTCCTACACGAAGGTCATCAAGGACAGCTGTCCGAAGGCGGGCGAGGGCTCGCCATCGTGGCCGCACTCTGCATCCGGCTGGGTGTTGCGGGAGATGAGGGCGGACGAGTTGTGCGGGCTGACCTGTCCTGCGGTAGTGACGGCGCTGGGGCCGATGCCGTTGGCCCGGTGTCGCGAGAGGAGGTTCCGCTGCTGGAGATGGCCTGCGGACGCTGCTGGGGTTTGAACAGCCAGCAGTCCCGAACGGTTTCTCCTGCGGTCCTCGGCAGGAGGTGAAGTCCGACGTGGGTGACTACAGCTGGCACGGCTTTCACGCAGCACCCCTCCGGGATGGACACGAGCGTCTCGCTTGGTGGCCGCCGACCCCTCGAACACAGGGCGTACGGGTGCGCGGCCACACGTGTGAGTGCATGGCCATGATCTACGAGCTCTGCCAGGCCGGTGGGCTCATGTTCATCCGGCGCGTCGTCCGCTCGGAGGCCGGAGACGAGACACATGAAACCGCATGGCTCACATGCGCCCGTACGAAGCGACTCTGGGGCCTTCTCCTGGAAGGGCTTGCTGGGTAGGTCTAGCTGGCGGGCGAGCGACGGACGCGATCAGGCGAGCAGCGATATCCCGTTCAGCTGCAAGAACTACTCCAAGAATATCTGGTACACAGACGCCGCCTTCGGCGGCGACACCAAAAGCGTAAAGGGCCACGTGACACACGCCGATGTCGCTGTTGCGCGGCACCTCGGATGCTCGTGCCGGAAAGACCTAGCGAGTACATGCACTCGCCGCCAAGCACATCCACCAGGAACGTACTGGCCTCCTCCAGATCGGGCACTGTGAAGCCGATGTCGTCCACCCGGCTCAGCCCCCGATTGACGGCACCGTGGCCGCCGCCTGGATGAAGGCCTTCCTCGCGCTCCTCGAAGACCCTGATATCGCTTGATCATCTCAACATCCGTCTACCTCCGGGAACACCCTGGGGAAAACTCGAGGAGACGGGGTTGATCTGGCGGATGCCTGAGGAATACGGTGCTAAACGATTAACACGTTAGGAAGTCAAGGAGTGGAGATCATCGACCTATCGATCTCCCCACCGACATCAGAGGCAGCCAATTTTCCTATAACCCCATAGGAAATACTAGGTTATTCGACTAACATGAGACCAACAGCGCGACAAGTGGCCGAGCTGGCGAACGTGTCGGTGGCGACCGTCTCCTACGTGCTCAGCGGCCGGGACCGCCCCGTGGCCGCCGAGACGAGGCAGCGGGTGCTCGACGCCGCCAGGCAGCTCGGCTACACCCCCAACCAGGCCGCGAGGAGCCTGCGCAAGCGCCGCACCCAGCGGGTCTGCCTGGTGCTGAGCTCGCTCGGCGGCGTGCCGAGCGACGAGCGCCTGGCCACCGACCTGCACGAGATGGCCGACGCGCGCGGCTACTCGGTGGTGACGCTCGCCGTCTACTCCGAGGCCCGCGCGAAGGCCGCCGTCGACGTGCTGCGCAGCGGGATCGCCGACGGCGCGCTGGTCAACCTCACCGGCGACCACCTCACCCATGAGCTGCTCACCGGGCTCGCCGCCACCGGGCTGCCGATGGTGGTGCTGAGCAACGAGAGCGGGCTCGAGGGCTGCGACGTCGTACGCACTCCAGAGGCGGAGGCGTGCGCGGAGGCGGTCGAGCACCTGCTGGGCCAGGGCAGGCGGCGCATCGCATTCCTGGCGCACCGCCACGAGCTCTACCGGGACAAGCCAGCCGGACGGCTGCTCGGCTACACGACGGCGCTGGAGCGGCACGGCGTGACCGAGCGGATCATCGTCTCGGGCGCGGACGACCGCGTGGCGGCCTACCAGACCGCCGCCGAGCTGCTGCGTTCCCCCGACCGCCCCGACGCGATCTTCGCGGCCTCCGACCGGGCCGCCATCAGCGCGATCTGGGCCGCCAGGGACGCCGGGCTGAGCGTGCCCGCCGACGTCGCGATCGTCGGCGTCGGCAACATCGACGAGGGTCTCATCAGCAATCCGCAGCTCAGCACCGTCGGCCCGCTCAGGCACGACTACACCGACGTCGTACGCCTGCTCTTCGACCGCCTCCAGGCCGAGGAGCCGCCGCCCGCCCGCGAGATCGTCCGGTCCTGGACCTTCCTGCGGCGGGGCTCTTGTTAGAAGGGAAAACCCGAGATGTCCTCCCCTCTCTCCCGCCGTGACCTGCTCCGCCTCGCCGGCGCCGCCGCGCCCGTGCCCGTCCTGTCGTCCTGCGCGGGAGCCCCTGCCCCGCAGGCCGCCGCGCCCGGGACGTTCACCGTCTACTGGAACGCCGGCCACGACTACCAGGCCTACCGGAAGGTGATCGCCGAGTTCGAGCAGGCCAACAAGGTCAAGGTCAACCTGCAGAAGTACCAGTGGCCCGACCTGCGTACCAGGCTGCTCGCGGACTTCGCCTCCGGGACCGTGCCCGACCTGGTCGAGGAGCCCGGCGGGTGGGTGCAGGAGTTCGCCGTCTCCGGCAACGCCCGCTCGCTGCAGGACTACGTCGACCGCGACGGCAAGGCGATGGGCTTCCCCGCCGACTGGCAGCCCGTCCCGTCGAGCGCAACTCGTACCAGGGCAAGGTGTACGGCGTGCAGCTCCACCTGACCTGCAACACGCTCGTCTACAACAAGGCCATGCTCAGGGACGCCGGGGTGGAGGTGCCGGCCACCTGGGAGGAGTTCCTCGCCGCACGTTCGTCTTCCAGTGGAACGAGTTCCTCTGGCCGCTGGTCGCCACCTCGACGCCCGAGATGCGCACCATCCCGGTCGGGCTCACCCTGTTCAACCAGGAGTACTTCACCTTGTGGCACCTCACGGCGGCCGGCTCGGTGATCCTCTTCGTCCCCACCGCCGTCCTGTTCGTCCTCACCCAGCGATATTTCGTCCGCGGCATCGCGCTGACCGGCCTCAAATAGGAGTCATTTCTTGCGTCCGAACGTCATCGTGTTCTTCACCGACCAGCAGCGGTGGGACACCGTCGGCCCCTTCACCCCGAACCTCGACCGGATGGCCAGGCACGGCACGCAGGCCACGGTCGCGCTCACCCCGCAGCCGGTGTGCGCGCCCGCCCGCGCCGCCCTGCAGACGGGCCGCTACCCGACCACGACGGGCGTCCACCGCAACGGCCGCGTCCTGCCGCCGGAGGAGCGCACGCTGGCGCACCATTTCGGCGCGGCCGGCTACGCCACCGGCTACATCGGCAAGTGGCACCTGGGCGGCAGCGAGCCGGTGCCCGCGGACAAGCGCGGCGGCTACCAGTCGTGGCTGGCGGCCAACGCACTCGAGCACACCTCGGACGCGTACCGCACGATCGTGTACGACGAGGCGAACGACCCCGTGCTGCTGCCCGGCTACCGCTCCGACGCCCTGGTGGACGCGGCCATCCGGTTCGTCGCCGACCACCACGACGAGCCGTTCTTCCTCTTCCTGTCCTTCCTGGAGCCGCACCACCAGAACGAGGTGGACAACTACCCGGCGCCCGACGGGTACGAGGAGCGCTACCAGGGCCGCTGGATGCCCCAGGACCTGGCCGCGCTCGGCGGCACCGCCCACCAGCACATGGGCGGCTACCTGGGACAGGTCAAGCGCCTGGACGAGGGGCTGGGGCGGCTGCTCGACGCGCTGCGCAGCATGGACCTGCTGGACGACACGATCGTGGCGTACACCTCGGACCACGGCAACCACTTCAAGACCCGCAACGGCGAGTACAAGCGCTCCTGCCACGACGCCTCGCTCCGAGTGCCCCTGGCCCTGCGCGGCCCCGGCTTCGACGGCGGCGGCGCCGTCTCCCGCCCGGTCAGCACGCTGGACCTCCCGCCCACGCTCCTGGAGGCCGCCGGGCTGCCGGTCCCCGACGCGATGCAGGGGCGCTCGCTCCTGCCGCTGGTGCGCGATCCCCGCTCGCCGTGGCCCGAAGAGGTGTTCTTCCAGGTCAGCGAGTCCGAGGTGGGGCGCGGAATCCGTACGTCCCGGTGGAAGTACTACGCCGTGGCCGAGGACGCCCACCCGTGGGACGACCCGGCCGCTCCCGTCTATCGCGAGCAGGCGCTGTACGACCTGGAAAACGACCCGCACGAGCTGGTCAACCTGGCAGGCTTCCCCTCGCACGCCGAGGTGGCGGCGCAGCTGCGGGAGCGGCTCGTACGCAGGATCGCGGAGGCCGAGGGGGCCGAGCCGGCGATCGAGCCGGCCGTCGAGCGCACCGCGCCGGCCCAGGCCATGACCGATCCGGAGGTACGGCTCCGCGGCCCCAAGCAGGCCCGCTTCGGCCACCAGCGCAAGTGACCGCGCGCTGAGGGGAACACCTTGGTTCGGCGTGCGCATTTGCGTACGATGTGCGCTATGGTAGATGTCATGTCGTCGAACGAACAGCCCATCCCCTCCGTGTGGGCAAGACCGCGCCGCGAGCGGGAGCAGCCTGCGCTGAGCCGAGACCAGATCGTGGCCGAGGCCGTCCGGCTGCTCGACGAGGAAGGCGTCGACGCCCTCAGCATGCGCCGCCTGGGCAGCCGGCTCAACGCCGGAGCCACCTCCCTCTACCGCCACGTCGCCAACAAGGACGAGCTGTTCGAGCTGGCCGTGGACGAGGTCTACGGCGAGCTGCCCCTGCCGGAGCAGGCCGGCGCCGCCGGGTGGCGGGCGGGCATCGAGCAGGTCGCCCGCAGCCTGCGCGCCACGATCCTGCGCCATCCCTGGATCGCCGCCAAGCTCGGCGAGGTGGGCCTGGCCTACCTCGGGCCCAACATGCTCCGGCAGACCGAGCACCTGCTCGGCATCTTCGAGACCGGCGGCTTCTCGCCCGAGGAGGCCGACCAGGCGATGAACACGGTCGTCGCGTACGTGCTGGGCGTGTCCACCGGCGAGGCCGCGATGCTGTCCATGATCGCCCGCAGCGGCCAGACCGAGCAGGAATGGTTGGAGCGCCTGTGGCCGGCGGCCGAGCGGGCCGTCCAGGACTACCCGCGCCTGCGTGCCCGCTACGCCGCGCAGCGCGGCCAGGACGCCCGCGAGTCCGACCAGGACAACTTCGAGTACGGCCTCCAGCGGGTCCTCGACGGCCTCCAGTCCCGCCTCGGCTGACCCCCGTTTCATGGCACGAAATCGCTGCTGAATTGCGCATGGACGCTGCCCAGAAGGCGAGTTACGCTCCGCTCGCCACAAGATGGGGGGCAATCCATGACCTACACGCTCTTACGCGGCAATTTCGTGATCCGGTACGCGGATCTCCCGCGACAGGGCCCTGAGCCCGACGGCGACACCGTGAAGTTCCTGCCCGACTCGCCCGCGCTGGTGGAGGCACTGCCGCGGCGCTCGGGCCGGCCGGCGAAGATCAACGCCCGCGGTGTCTCCATACGCCTGGAGTCCATCGACGCGCTGGAGACCCACTTCGAGGAGACACACCAGGAGCTCGCCGGAGCCAACGCGGCGCGGGACGAACTGCTGCGCCTGCTCGGCTTCACGAACGTGCGTTACTGGGACGACCTGCCGAACAAGGTGCGCTCCGCGGACCAGGACTCCGTCCGCGGTCACGTGCTCACGAACGGGATCGACGCGAACGGCCGGCTGATCGGGTTCGGGTACGCGGGCGACCATCCGGGGGCCGACGGGTCGTCGGTGTTCCTGGACCCGGCGCTCGTGGACAGGTCCGTGAACGGCACGCTACTGGCCGCCGGGCTGGTCTATCCGGCGTTCTACGCGACGCTGCCCGCGGAGCTGCGTACGCACCTGGCGGAGGTGTCGCAGGCCGCCCGGCGCAAGGCCATCGGCATCTGGTCCCGCTCCACCGCCGACCCGAACGGCCCTGCCGCCATCGGTGGCCTGGGCGACGCGGAACGCCTGGTGATGTGGCCGAAGCTGTTCCGCCGCATCGTGCCGTATCTGGCGGCCGGGTTCACGGACTTCGACGGCTTCGACGGGTGGCTGCGGGCGGACCCGGTCAACCGGGACGACGAGGTGTTCCTGCTGGGCAGGCTCGAACGCGGCAACCTGCACGACGTGATCAAGGGGGCCGGCCAGCGGATCCAGCTCACGGTCTGGCCCGAGGACTTCATCATCGCCCCGGACCCGGCCACGCCCGGAGCACCCGTCAAGCCGCCGCTCGTCGCGGCCGGGGATCTGCTCATCATGGCGGCACTCCCCGACCCGGTCGGCGCCGACCTCGGGCACGAGACGGTCACGCTGCTGAACCTCACGCCGGGCCCGATCGACCTCGCGGGCTGGGCCCTGTCGGACGCCGCCGGCGGCCGGAAGGCGCTGACCGGCACCGTCGAGGGCGGGGCGGCGCTGCGGGTGACGCTGGACGGGGCCGTGCGCCTGGGCAACCGCGGGGACACCATCATCCTGGTGGACTCGAAGGGCACTTCGATCGACCAGGTGACGTACAAGGCGGACCGGGTCAAGGCCGGCCGGACGATCGCCTTCGGCCGCTGACCCCACGGGCCAGGGCTCCCGCAGCTCACGGGGCCCTGGCCCGCTCCCTCCTGTCGCACGGCGACGCCGGCCGAACTGTTGACGCGACACCTCTCGGCCCCTTACGGTTCCGGCGATATCGATGAAATATATCGATACATTTCCGAAAACTTTCGGAGGCGTCATGTTAAGAGGAGTTGTCGCGGTCGCCCTGCTCGGCATTCCCGCGGTGAACCCGTCCCAGCCACCGGCCATCACCGTGAATGAGCACGTCAGGCACCAGGAGATCGACGGCTTCGGCATCTCCCAGGCGTTCCGGCGCAACGAGCTGCTCAAGGCGCTGTCGGAGTCGCAGCAGCGGGAGGTCCTCGACCTGTGGTTCGACCGCGAGAAGGGGGCGGGGCTCAGCATCCTGCGACTGGGCATCGGCTCGTCCCCCACCGGCAGCCCGTACGACCACATGGTGTCGATCCAGCCCGATGACCCGGGGGGCCCTGAGGCCCCGCCCAAGTACGTCTGGGACGGCGACGACAACAGCCAGGTATGGGTGGCCAAGGCGGCCAAGGCGTACGGGGTGAAGCGTTTCTTCGCCGACGCCTGGAGCGCGCCCGGCTACATGAAGGACAACGGCACCGACAAGAACGGCGGCACGCTGAAGCCGGAGTGGCAGCAGGCCTACGCCGACTACCTGGTGCAGTACACGAAGTTCTACGCCAAGGAAGGCATCAAGATCACCGACCTCGGGTTCACGAACGAGCCCGACTGGACGGCCTCGTACGCCTCGATGCGCTTCACCCCCGAGCAGGCCGCCCAGTTCGTCAAGGTGCTCGGGCCGGTCGCCAAGGGCGTGAACGTGGTCTGCTGCGACTCCTTCGGCTGGAACCAGGCGAAGGCGTACACGGCCGCGATCGAGGCCGACCCCGAGGCCCGCCGCTGGGTGAAGACCCACACCGGGCACACGTACGCCAGCCCCGTGGACGCCCCGCTGCCGACGAGCAGGCGCACCTGGATGTCGGAGTGGAACCCGAACGGCAGCACCTGGAACGAGAACTGGGACGACGGCAGCGGCTACGACGGCTTCACGATCGCGCAGGCCGTGCATGACGCGCTCACGCTCGGCAACGTCAGCGGCTACGTCTACTGGCTGGGCGGCTCACGCGGCACCACCAGGGCGCTGCTGCAGCTCGACGACGCGGCGAAGACGTACCGGGTGTCCAAGCGGCTGTGGGCGCTGGCGGCGTACAGCAGGTTCATCCGGCCGGGCGCGGTCAGGCTGGAGGCGCAGGCGGCGGATCCGGCGCTGAAGGTCTCCGCGTTCCGCAACGCCGACGGCTCCCGCGTCGTCGAGGTGCTCAACACCGGCACCGCGCCCGTCACGTGGCAGGGCGTGCGCGGCCGGGCGACCGCGTACCTCACGGACGGCGCCAACTCGCTCACCCCGTCCCCGGTGACGGGCCGCACGGTGACGCTCCAGCCGCGGGCGCTCACCACGATCGTCATCCGCTGACGAGCCGCAAGAGCCCGGGCAGGTGCCGGCCCGGGCTCTTGTCCTGCCGTGCCGGCCGAGCAGCTATCCCCACACCTCCTGTGCCGTCTCGGCGATCAGTCGTAGCTTGGCGAACTGCTGGTCGGCCGTGAGCTGGTTGCCCTCCACCGTGGAGGAGAAGCCGCACTGCGGCGACAGGCAGAGCTGGTCGAGATCGATGAACTTGGCCGCCTCGTCGATCCGCCGCTTGAGCGTGTCCTTCGACTCCAGCTCCCCGCGCTTGGTCGTGACCAGCCCCAGCACCACCATCTTCCCCGGCGGCACGAAGCGCAGCGGCTCGAAGCCCCCGGAGCGCTCGTCGTCGTACTCCAGGAAGAACCCGTCCACCTTCAGCTCGTTGAACAGCGCCTCCGCCACGAAGTCGTAACCACCCGAGGCGGCCCAGGAGGACCGGAAGTTCCCGCGGCACATGTGCGTGGTGATCGTCATCCCGGCGGGCTTGGCGGCGAGAGCGGCGTTGATCTGCTTGATGTAACGCAGGTGCATGTGCTCGGCGTCGTCGCCCCGGGAGGCCAGCTCCGCCCGCTGGGCCGGGTCGTTCAGGTACGCCAGGCTCGTGTCGTCGAACTGCAGGTACGTGCACCCGAGCGCACCGATCCTGCGCACCTGCTCGGCGTAGGCCGTGCTGAGGTCGCGCCAGAACTCCTCGACGTCAGGGTAGACCTCGGGGTCGATGGCCGCAGGACCGCCCCGGTAGTGGACCATGCTCGGCGAGGGGATGGTCAGCTTGGGCACTGTCGTGGTCACCGTGTCACGCAGAAACGTGAAGTCGTCGGCGAAAACGGGCTCGGTCAGCCTGATCCGGTCGTGCACCCGCAGCGCGGCCGGGGTGAACTCGATGTCGCCCTGCTCGTTGTGGAAGCGGACGGTGAGGTGCTCGTCGGCGGCCTGTCCGATGCCGCCGAGCTGGTAGATGAAGTCCATGTGCCACGACGCCCGCCGGAACTCGCCGTCGGAAGCGCTCTGCAGCCCGATCTCCTCCTGCCTGCGTACCACCTCCCTGATGGCCTCGTCCTCGGCCTCGCGCAGCGCGTCGCCCGTGCGGGTCTCGCGGGCGGTGAGCAGCGCGGGCGGGCGGAGCAGGCTGCCGACGTGGTCCGCGCGGAACGGCGGCGAGGTGCGCATTGAAGATCATCTCCTGTGGTCGTGGCGGTCGGACCCATAGAGCTTTCTGAGAGGGGCTTTGAGCAGCTTGCCTGCCGCGTTCTTGGGCAATTCGGGTACGAACTGTAGATATTTCGGGATTTTGAAGCGGGCCAGGCGGCCGTCCAGATATGCCAGCAGTTCCCCCGCCTCGACCTTCGAACCCTCCCGCACGACGACCAGGGCCTTGCCCACCTCGCCCCACTTCTCGTCCGGCACGCCGATCACCGCGCATTCGGCGACCGCCGCGTGCTCGTACAGCACGCTCTCCACCTCGGCGGGATAGATGTTCTCGCCGCCGGAGATGATCACATCCTTGAGCCGGTCGGAGATCCGCACGTAGCCGTCCTCGTCGGCGACGCCGATGTCCCCCGAGCGGAACCAGCCGTCCGCCGACAGCGCCTTCGCGCCCTCCTCCGGGCGCCGCCAGTAGCCGGGCATGACGTTGGGGCCCTGTACGTACACCTCCCCCGGCTCGCCGGGACCCGCGGCGGACCCGTCCGGCGCGACCAGCCGGACGTCGGAGAAGAAGCACGGCACCCCGGCCGAGCCCGCCTTGGTGATCGAGTGCTCCGCACCGAGGAAAAGGGCGCCGGGGGCCGTCTCGGTCATGCCGTACCCCTGGAGGAACGTCAGCCCCCGATCCTGATATATCCGGATCAGCGGCTCGGGCACCGGCGCGCCCCCGCACAGCAGGTGCCGCAGGCTCGACAGGTCGGCCCCCGCCCAGCGCGGCGACCGCGCGAGGAAGCCGAACATCGACGGCACCCCGAACATCACCGTCACCCGCTCCCCCTCGATCAGGTCGAACGTCCTGTCCACGTCGAAGGAGGGCTCCAGGATGACCCGGCCGCCCTTGAGCACGGTCGGGATCAGCGTCTGGGCCAGCGCCGCGATGTGGAACAGCGGCGCGCTGACCAGCGTGACCTCGTCGTGCGCGAGCGGCACGTCGACCAGCAGGTTGAAGGTGTTCCAGGTCAGGTTGGCGTGGGTCAGCATGGCGCCCTTGGGCCGTCCCGTCGTCCCGGACGTGTACATGATCAGGCACACGTCGTCCTGACGCACCGGCTCGTCGATCGGCTCGGGCGAACCGGATGCGAGCAGCTCCTCGTAGTCGGCGGCCACGACGTGACGTCCCGGCAGCCCGTCGCCGTCCTGCTCCTCGCCCAGCACGAGGACGGAGGCCTGCGCGTCCTCCAGGATGAACCGCAGCTCGGGCCTGGCCAGCCGGGCGTTCAGCGGGACGAACACCGCCCCCAGCAGCCCCGCCGCGAAGAACGTCTCCACCACCGCGGGCTGGTTGACCCCGAGGAAGGCGACCCGCTCGCCGCGCCCCACGCCCAGCGCGGACGCCAGCCGGTACGTCCGCTCGCGCAGCTCACGGTAGGTGCGGTCGCGTCCTCGGTACGTCAGCGCCACGCGCTCGGGCGTCATACGAGCCCTGCGTGCCGGCCACGAGCCAATCCCCTGATTCCGCATCGGCACTCCTTGACGCTCAAGCCCTCAAGTTAGGCCACAATGCGATCGCTGTCACCGTTCTGCCCAAGTTACATCCGGCACGACGTCGAGGAGCCGCTCCGCGATCCGCGCCGCCTCCGGCCTGAACCGCTCGTGCAGCGCGTGGCAGACCCGCTGCGCCTTCTCCGCCGGCCAGTCGTGCGGCAGGTAACGCAGCGGCAGCCGCGGGTCGGCCCTGATGATCTGGAGCCAGCCGGTCAGCAGCGTCAGGGAGCGCGCCAGGTCGTCGGGCGCGTCCGGCGCAGGATCGGCCCGGTCCCAGCGGCGCAGGAACTCTCGGTAGCGCTCACCCAGGCCCGCCAGGTCGTACGCGTCCCTGACCAGCGCCTGCATGTCGGTCGGCGGTCTGGGCTCGGCGGCGAAGACCTTCATGTTCGCCCCGAGGTCCTCGATCACGCGCGCGGCGTCCACCTCGCCGGGCGCGATCCACAGGCCGTTCTGCAGCGGCCCGAACCCGGCCCAGACCAGCCGCGAGCGCAGCTCGTGCCGCTGCCGCTGCCAGGACTCGGGCAGTGAGAAGCCGATCAGCGTCCAGCGGTCCTCGTCCGCGTCGTTGACGACGCCGCTGTGCCAGATGCGGCGCTCGCCGTCCTTGAGCACCTCCGTGCTCGTCGGGGTGAGGCCGAAGTACATGCGGCGGCCCGAGCGCTGACGGCGCAGCAGGCCGCGCCGGACCATCCTGGTCAGCGTCGAGCGTGTCGCCTCCTCGGAGATCCCGACCTTGGCGAACGCCTCGATGAAGCTGCCCGAGGACACGCAGATGCCGCGGCCGTACACGTGATCTCCGAGGAACGTCAGCATCACCGACTGAGGCCGCATCGGAAAGCCTTCCCCGTAATTGGGCACAGTATTGACAGCCGTAATCTATCTGCCTACATTCAGGGCCACATCCCAGGAGGTCCCTGATGCGCAGGCTGCTCCCGTCCCTGGTTTGTCTCGCGTTAGCCGTCGCCGCGTGCGGCGGTGGCGGCTCAAGCGCCGAAGGCTCGGTCAAAGTCGGCCTCATCGTCTCCCTGACCGGCAACTACACCCCGCTGGGCAGCGAGGACAAGAAGGCCGTCGAGCTGGCGGTCGAGCAGGTCAACGCGCAGGGCGGGCTGCTGGGCCGCAAGGTCGAGCTGGTCACGCGCGACGACAAGACCGCTCCCGACCAGGGCATCGTGGCCTACAACCAGATCAAGGGCGAGATCGACGCGCTGATCGGCCCGGTCTTCTCCAACTCGGCGCTCGCGATCGAGCCGCTCGCCCAGCGCGACAAGATGCCGTACCTGTCGCTGGCCCCGGCGCAGGAGCAGGTCGAGCCGATCAAGTCGTACGTCTTCGTCACCCCCGCCCTGTCCAGCATGTACGCCGAGCGCTACCTGCAGTACATCCAGGCCAAGGGCATCAAGACGGTCGCCGTGGCCTGGGACTCCAAGAGCGCCTACTCGGTCTCCGGCCACAAGTCCATGGTCGCCCTCGCGTCCAGGTACGGCGTGAAGATCGCCGTGGACGAGCCGTACGAGACCACGACCTCGGACTTCAGCCCGCTCTTCACCCACGTGCGCGACTCGACCGCCGAGGCGCTGGTGTTCTGGGGCTCGGGCGCGCCCGGCGTGACGGCGGCCAAGCAGTACGTGGCCTCGGGGCTCAAGACGCCGCTGTTCCTGACCGCGTCGCAGGCCAGCAAGCTCTGGCTGGAGCCGATGGGCGGCGCGGCCGAGGGCATGACCGTGCAGAGCGCCATCGGCGTCGTCGGCGAGTACCTCCCCGACGGCAAGCAGAAACAGGTCATCGAGCAGATGGCCGAGCCGTACCAGCAGAAGCACGGCTACCCGCCGCCGCAGTTCGCGCAGGACGGCTACAGCGCGAGCCTGCTGCTCTTCGAGGCGATCAGGAAGGCGGGCGGCACCGACAAGGCCAAGGTGCAGCAGGCGCTGGAGCGCATGGACCTGGTCACGCCGAACGGCCGCTTCCGCTACTCCCCCACCGACCACTCCGGGCTCTCCCCCGAGTTCATCTCGGTCAACACGGTGCAGAACGGGAAGTTCGTTCCCACCGACTGGGCCAAGGAGCAGCTCACCAAGACCGCGGGCGCGGGGTAGCGCGTGCTGACGGTCACCGGGCTCGCCCGCTCCTTCGGCGGCGTCTACGCCGTCCGCGACGTCTCGCTGGCCGTCGCGGACGGCGAGGTCTGCGGCGTCATCGGGCCGAACGGGGCGGGCAAGTCCACGCTGTTCAACCTGATCACCGGGCATCTCACACCCGACCGCGGCCGGATCTCCTTCCTCGGGCACCGCGTGGACGGGCTCCCGCCGCACCGGCGGGCCAGGCTCGGCATGTCGATCGTGTTCCAGGCGGCCAGGGTGTTCCGCGGCATGACCGTCAGGGAGAACGTCATGGTCGGGATGCACAGCCGTACCGGTGCCGGGTTCGTGTCGGCGGCGCTGCGGCTGCCGCGGCACCGGCGCGACGAGCGGGAGACCACCGCCGAAACAGACGCCGTTCTCCAGCGGGTGGGGCTGGCCGACTGGGCGGACCGGCCCGCCGACCTGCTGCCCATCGGGCAGCAGCGGGCGCTCCAGCTCGCCCGCGCCCTGTGCGCGCGGCCCCGGCTGCTGCTGCTCGACGAGCCCGCCTCCGGGCTGCGCGGCCAGGAGCGCGAGCGGCTCGCCGCGCTGGTGGAGGAGCTGCGCGCGGACGGCCTGACGATCCTGCTCATCGAGCACGACGTGGCGTTCGTGACCCGGCTGGCCGACCGCGTGGTGGTGCTCGACCTGGGGCAGGTCATCGCGGACGGCTCGCCCGCCGAGGTGCGGGCCGATCCGCTGGTGCTCGCCGCCTATCTCGGACAAGACTCATGATCGACGTCAGGGACCTGGTCGTCTCGTACGGCACCGCGACCGCGCTCGACCACGTCACGCTCACCGTGCGGCGGGGCGAGATGGTCGCCCTGCTCGGCCCGAACGGCGCGGGCAAGTCGACGCTGGCCAACACCCTCGCGGGCCTCCTGCGGCCCGCCTCGGGCACGGTCGAGATCGAGGGCAGGCTGGCGCTCATCCCGGAGGGTCGCCAGCTTTTTCCGGATTTGTCGGTCGCGGACAACCTCGCCCTCGGTTCATGGCGCTGTGGATGGCGCTCGGGCGAGCGCGACCCCTCGTACGTCTACGACCTGCTCCCCCGGCTGGCCGAGCTGGCCGGCCGGCGGGCGGGGGTGCTGTCCGGGGGCGAGCAGCAGATGGTGGCGTTCGGGCGGGCCATGATGTCGCGGCCTTCGGTGCTGGTGGTGGACGAGCTGTCCCTGGGGCTCGCGCCCAACGTGACCGCCGACCTGGCCGGGCACCTCGCCGAGCTGAACCGGTCGCAGGGCCTCACCGTGCTGCTCATCGAACAGAACGCACGGCTCGCCTTCGACCTGTGCGGGCGGGCCTATGTGCTGGAATCCGGGCGTTCGGTGGCCGAGGGCGAATGCGCGGAGCTGGCCGAGGACCCGCGCGTGGCGGGCGCGTACCTGGGCGGGGCGATCACATGAGCGCGTTCCTCACCTACCTCCTCAATGGCCTTGCGGTCGGGTGTGCGATCGCGCTCATCGCCAGCGGTCTGGTTGTCATCCACCGGGTCACGGGTGTGGTGAACTTCGCGCAAGGGACGTTCGCGGTCGTGGCGGGACTGTGCACGTCCGCGCTGCTCGGCCTCGGCGTCCCGCACGGATTGAGCGAACTGGTCGCCGTCCTGGTCGCGGCGCTGGCCGGCCTGCTGACGGGTCTGGCCGCCATCGGCAAGCGGGACACCACGCCACTCTCGTCGCTGATCGTCACGCTCGGCGTGGGCGTGCTCGCGTACGCCGTCGAGATCGTCCTGTGGGGTGACCAGCCGCGCTCCGCGCCCGGCCTCGCGGGCTCGGTGACCGTGGCGGGCGCGCGGATCCAGACGCAACACCTGCTGGTCATCGGCGTGACGGCGGCCGCGTTCGCCCTGCTCGCGCTCTTCTTCGGGCGCACCTACCTGGGCAAGGCGCTGACGGCGTGCGCGTCCAACCCGTACGCCGCCCGCGTCGTGGGCATCGACACGCGGCTGATGGGGCTGCTGGCGTTCGCTCTGGGCGGGCTGCTCGGCGGGATCGCCGGGGTGCTGGTGACGCCGCTGCGGCCGATCTCGTTCGACACCGACGTCACGCTCATCGTGAACGCCTTCGCCGCGGCCGTCTTCGGCGCCCTCACCCGGCCCGTGATCACGCTGGCCGGCGCGCTGCTGCTGGGCGTGGCCGAGACCATGGCCGCGGGGTACGGCTACGGGTCGCACCAGCTGGAGGTGGCGCTGGGCCTCATGATCGTCGTGATGATCGTACAGGCGAGCCGGCGCTCGGCCATCTCGCAGGAGCCGACATGATCCGGCTGGTGGCCGGGCTGCTGGTCGCGGCCGTGACGCTGGCGCTGCCCGCAGTGCTCGACGACAGCGCGCTTGCCGTGTACATCCTGCTCGGGCTGGCCGCGATGGTCACGGTCGGGGTGTCGCTGCTCATGGGGTACGCCGGGCAGGTGTCCCTGGGCCAGGGCGCCTTCTACGCCATCGGCGCCTACACCGCCGCGCTGCTGTCGCTGCACGGCGTGCCGCCGGTGGCCGGACTGGTCGCCGCGCCCGTCGCGGCGGCCGGGTCGGCGCTGGTGATCGGCGTGCCGCTGCTGCGCCTTCGCGGGCACCATCTGGCCTTCGCCACGCTGGCCATGCAGCTCATCCTGCTCTCGCTGGCCGGACAGCTGGAGGTCACCGGCGGGGACATCGGGCTGCAGGCGATCCCGCAGTTCGCGGCCGGGTCGTTCGAGGCGGGCTCCGCGGCCGCGTACGCGTATCTGACCTGGGCGGGGCTGGCGCTGGTGATGCTGGTGACGCGCAACGTCATCGACTCCCGGCCGGGCCGCGCCCTGCGCGCGCTGGCCACCAGCGAGACCGCCGCCGCGTCCTCGGGGATCCCGGTCGGGCGGTACAAGCTGGTGGTGTTCGCGCTGTCGGCGGCGTTCGCGGGACTCGCCGGCGGGATCTACTGCTTCTACACCGGGTACGTGGCGCCGGGCTCGTTCCCCGTGCTCATCTCGATCCAGTACATCGTCATGGCCGTCGTCGGCGGGCTGGGCACGATCTGGGGCGCGGTGGTGGGGGCGACCGCGATCACGCTGCTCGTGCAGGGGCTGAACAGCCTGGCCGCGCTGCCGGGGATGCCGTCGTACGCGCCCAGCGTGCTGTCGTACGCCGTGTACGCGCTCGTGCTCATCCTGGTCGTGCTCTTCCTGCCGCACGGCCTGCTGCCAGCCCTCTCGGGACGCCTCTCGCGCAAGAGGGACGCCCCGCCCGTGGAAACCCGCTGACGCGCAGCGGGGCTACCAGTTGGCGGGCAGTCCGGGCGTCGTGGCGGGGAGCGCGTGACCGGGCGGGTGGATGACGTACGTGACGCCGCCGCTGCTCGAGCTGCGCAGCCAGACGTTCTCGAAGTCGGCCCGCGGATACACGTGCCGCACGGCGTCGTTGCTGGACGACGCCGGGTCGTTGGCGATCACGTCACCCGAGGCGGTGAAGCCGACGATCGCCATGAGGTGCCCGTTGGTGCCGTATCCGGCGCCCGGCAGCTCGCCCTTCTTGAACGACTGCGACGTGACGACCGGGATCCCCGCCTTGATCAGCTGCTCCAGCTCCGTCAGCGACCGCAGCCGCGTGACGAACCCATCCAGACCGTACCGCCCCGCATAAGCGGTGTTGAACGGCCAGTTGCCCGCCCCCTGGTACGCGTGGTCGTAGGTGTACCGGGCGGCGTAGTCGACCTCGGGGTTCGGGTCGGCGGGATCGACCCAGGAGGTGTCCGCGGAGCTCGGCCACTTGCCCCAGTAGCCGAGGATCATGGTGGTCGAGGTCGGGCTGCACCACGCCTCGCCGCCGCCGTCCCACTCGGGGTAGTGGCCCTGGTGGACGTTCTGGGAGCGGCGCGGCACGGCCAGTTCCGTCCCCCAGGCGCCGCCGCCGGGGCTGACCGGCACGGTCTTGCGTTCCGGCACGTTGGAGGCCATGACGCCGGACGTGCGCACGCGCGGCGTCACCGAGGAGCCGGGCGCGCGGTAGAGGGTCAGGCGCAGCTGGTAGGCGCTGACGGGCTTGCCCGCCGCCGCGACCAGCGTGTCCACCGCGACGTTGGCGTCCGCGTCGCCCTGTCCCGGCACCGAGGTGCGGCGGATGTCGCCTTCCGCGTACGCCCAGCGGCCGAGCGAGTACCACTTGGTCAGCCCTTCGGCGTTCCTGGCCCGGCTCTCGACCTGCATCCAGCTGCCCGGGGGCACGTCGGCGGTCCAGGACGCGATCAGCTCGGTGGCCGGGAAGCCGACGGCCCGCTCGGGGCCGGTCCAGCGGGCGTACTCCCAGGTCTTGGTGCCGAGCGCGTCGGTGTAGGAGACGGTGCCGGCGGCTTGGCCGAACGCCAGGCCGTCGCCGGACGTCGTCCCCTCGTACGTGCCGGCGGCGAAGTCGGCCCGCTGGAAGACGACGTCAGGTGTGACGACGGCTGGCTTCGCCTGCGCACCGGCAGGGACGGAGACAGCCGTGGCCAGCAGGAGGCTGGACAGGAACACGGTCAGCGCACGCATGAACCCACCTTCTCGGAAGGCACTTTGTCGCGGCTGACATTAGGCACAACCGGCAGCTAAAGCATCCGGAAATCTACGTATCGGCCTGTCTTGCGCTATTTTCATGGATTCTGAAATGTTTCGGAACGAGTATCCGCACGTCGCAGCAGATATCTGGCAGCGAGGTGTCCGAAACTTTTCTGATGTGTGTTGACACATTTCGGGAATCTCCTCAGACTGGCCTTCCAAGGTGAGCTCTCCGTACCGCTATGTCCGCCCCAGCGTTCCGGAGGAACGAAGAACATGAGTCTCAAGCCCGCGCTCGTCGCAGGCGCACTCGGCGTGACCTGAGGCCCAACGGCAACGGGAACACGTTCGGCTTCACGATCCAGCACAACGGCAACCGCAACTGGCCCTCGGTCGCCTGCCGGGTGGGCTGACCCCCGTACGTGTGTGGTGTGGCGTGCTCCGGGTGCCGCCACACCACACACCATCACTGCTTGACGCATTTCATGACGAGGAACACGGGGAACTTCGCGGCATCCGGCCGCATGGCGGCCCAGGCGGGCGCCGGCTCGGGCTCGTCCAGTTCGTCCAGCCACAGGCCGTGGCGGCGGAACGTGCCGACGTACGTCGAGAGCGTGCGATGGTTGGCGCCCACCTGGCGGCGCAGCGAGGAGAGCTCGCCGTCGGCGCGCCACCAGCCCTCCGTGTGGTAACGCGCGCCTCCTGGCCAGGAGCCGGAGACGTCCCGGCCGCCGGGGAAGCACGGATGCAGGATCGAGCAGGCGAAGACGCCTCCCGGCCGGAGGGCGCCGGCGGTGGCCGCGATCGCGCCTTCGAGGTCGTCGATGTCGGAGAGGCCGAAGCTGCAGACCACCGCGTCGAACGGGGCAAGGTCCGTCTCGAGGGGCCTGGCCACGTCGGCGTGGAGGTAGCGGATGCCCAGCGGCGTGTCGTGTTCGACGGCCCTCGCCTTGGCGATCAGCGCCTCCGAGATGTCGGCGCCGACGACGGTGGCGCCGCGGCGGGCGAACTCGCGGCTGATGCGGCCGTGGCCGCAGGCGATCTCCAGCACCCGCAGGTCCGCGACCGGTCGCAGCAGGTCGAGCAGGCGGACCGAGGCGGGGTCGTCGATGACGTCGGTCCAGCCGTCCGCGTAGAAGTCGGCGATCTCGTCGTAACGGGCAACACCTGTCATGATCCCGACAGTACGCGCCCGGGTTCCTGAGGTGGCCGTTGTTCGTCGAGCGCGGAAACCCGCACCCCACCGCATTCGGGGTAAAGGCTTCGTCATGGCGGCGCATGGTTCCGGTTGGGGCGTCCCCATGGGTTCGGTGGGTGAGAGCAGGATCGTCCCCGGTCAGGCAGGTACGGCAAAAGTTACGGCGGAGGGGACGAGATGATCATGCGAGGGCTCGCCGGCGTCATCGCGCTCGCCGCGCTGGGCGGGGGAACCGTTCCGGCTCCGGTCAGCGCGCAACTGCGGGTCACCGGGACCGTCACCCCGCAGCCGATGGTCATCGGCGCGGAGTCCGTCTACATGGTCACCGTCGAGAACACCGGACGCGGCGACGCCGAGAACGTGACGATCGTCAACAACCTCGATCCGAACACGACTCCCGGTCTCCTGTCCGACGACTGCGCCCTCGTCAACCGAGGCGCCATCGTCGTCTGCGGTGGTGCGGGGCTGGCGATCCCGCCGAGGTCGAGCGTGACCTACGAGATCCCGGTCACGCTCGACCCGGCACTCCCCGACGGCACGCGCGTCACCAACCACGTCGAGGTCTCGGCCACCGGGACGGACGGCCGCTCAACCCGGATGATCAACCCGGCACGGGCGCGGGCCAAGCCAGGTCCGCCCGCCGCCCCTGACGCCGGCGGCTCCGACGAGTGCGCCCCCGACGCGGGCGGGAACCGCCGTCCCTGCGCGTCCGCCGGACCCAGGACCGCCCAGCCGCCCAGCCCCGGCCCGGCCACGCCTCCCGACCCCGGCCCGGCCACGCCTGCCGCCCCCGGCCCCACGGCGACGGCCACCTCGAAGGCGGCGCCGTCGGCCGACGCCACCGGGCCCGGAAACGGGCGTCCGCCGGCCGAGAGCCCGCCCCGCCCCGGCGAAGGCGCGCTCCACATCATTCACGGCGGTGGCGTGATCAAGGGCGGGCCCAGCGAGAGGCCGCACCGGGGCCGTCCCGGCGAGGGGCGCCGCCCGGACGAACAGCCCGCCGCCGAGGTGGCTCCCGGCCAGCGCCACCCCCGGCCCGGGTCAGGGGAAGCAGAGCCGCCAAGGACCGACGACGGCGCCGTCCTCCCGCTGACCGGCGTGTCGGTCTGGCTGGTCGGCCTGGGCGTCCCCATGCTCGCCGCCATCGGCCTGCTCGTCTGGCACTTCTCCCGCCCCGACCGCCCCGACCACCCCGACCGGCCAGGGCAGCCCGGCCGGCCCGGCAAGGCGTCCTGAGGTCAGCGGGGGGCCAGCGCGTCCCTGGTCCACGAGCCGAGTATCAGCAGCGTCTTGGTCCCGGTCACGTTGCCGGCCCGGCGCAACCGGTCGATGACCTGCTGCAGATGCCCGAGATCCCGTACCCGCACATGGATCAGGGCATCGGGATCGCCCGCGATGGTGAACACCGTCTGCACCTCGGGCACGTCGGCGGCGGTGCGGATGATCTCGCTCACCGGAGTCGTGCCCGGATAGCGTAGCTCCGTGAACGCCTCAATGCCCCACCCCAGCTTGGAGTAGTCGATCTGCACGGTGAAGCCCGTGATCACCCCCAGGTCCCTGAGCCGGTCGACCCGCCGCTTCACCGCCGCCACCGACAGCCCTACCAGCTGCGCCATCTCCGAGAACGTCCGGCGCCCGTCCTCGCGCAGCAACCGCAGCACCCGATGATCGATCTCATCCACATCAGCCATGCGAGAACCCCTTCCTCCGGCGCAAAGAACATCAGCCACCAGGGCCCTATTCCCCACGTAGTTTGCGTCTTGGGCACACTTTCTCATCTAATACTTGCGCATGTCATGCCCGCGTTGCTGTGCTGGGAATACGCGGGCAATCCCCGTGCAAGGTACGAAGCCAGGAGGTTCGCGTGAGCGTGAGCGAGACTTCCGTGTCGCTTGACGACAAGTACACGGCGACCGACGGCCGGGTGCTCATCTCCGGCATCCAGGCCCTGATCCGCCTGACACTGGAGCAGCGCCGCCTGGACCAGGAGCGCGGGCTGGACACGCGGGTGTTCGTCTCCGGCTACCAGGGCTCGCCGCTGGGCGGCGTGGACCTGGAGATGGGGCGGGCGGCGCGGTATCTGGAGCCGGCGGGCGTGGTGTTCCAGGCAGGCCTGAACGAGGAGCTGGCCGCCACGTCGGTGGCCGGCACCCAGCTGCTCGGCCAGGTGCCGGGCCGGCAGCACGACGGCGTGACCGGCTTCTGGTACGGCAAGAACCCCGGCCTCGACCGGGCCGCCGACGCCATCAGGCACGCGAACGTGGCCGGCACGGTGCCCCTCGGCGGCGCGGTGGCCTGGATCGGCGACGACCCCGGCTGCAAGTCGTCCACGCTGCCCAGCGCGTGCGAGCCCATGTGCCAGAGCCTGTCCATGCCGCTGCTCGCGCCCGGCTCGGTGGCGGAGATCATCGAGTTCGGGCTGCACGCGGTGGCCCTGTCGCGCGCCACCGGGCTCTGGGCCGGGCTCAAGATCGTCGCGGACATCGCCGACGCATCCTCCACCGTCGACCTCGGGCCGCTGCGCGCCGGCATCCCGGTGCCCGACAAGCGCGAGCGCGGCCCCGCTCCCATCCTGCTCGGCGCGGCCGCGCTGGACGCCGAGCACGACATGCTCACGCGCCGCCTCGACCTGGCCCGCGAGTACGCCCGCGCGCACCGCCTCAACCGGGTGATGTCCGGAGAGGGCAACACCAAGCTGGGCATCCTCGCCTCCGGCACCACGTACGCGGTGGTGCTGCGGGCGCTGGCGGACCTCGGCCTCGACGACGCGGCGCTGGACCAGCACGGGGTACGGCTGATCAGGCTCGCGATGCCGTTCCCGCTCGCGTACGACGACCTGGCCGCCATGACGTCCGACCTGGACAAGGTGCTGGTGGTCGAGGACAAGGTGCCGTTCCTGGAGGGGCACCTCAAGCAGGCCCTGTACGGGGGCGAGCGCGCACCGGCCGTCGTGGGCCGGGAGCTGCTCACCGCCCGCAGCACCCTGGGCGCCGAGGACGTGGCCAAGGCCATCGCCACCTGCCTGGGCAAGGAGCCGGCCCCGCGCCCCCGGAAGCGGAACCGCGTCATGCTGCCCTTGGTGGCCGCGCGCACCCCCTACTTCTGCTCCGGCTGCCCCCACAACACCTCCACCCGCACCGCCGAGGGCACGCTGGTCGGCGTCGGCATCGGCTGCCACGCCATGATCGCCCTGGACGGTCACGGGCGCGGCACCCAGGTGGGCATCACCCAGATGGGCGGCGAGGGCGCCCAGTGGATCGGGCTGGCGCCGTTCACCAGTGACCGGCACTTCGTGCAGAACCTCGGCGACGGCACCTTCCACCACTCCGGCTCCCTGGCGATCAGGGCCGCCGTCGCCGCCGGGGTGCGGATGACGTACAAGCTGCTCTACAACGACGCCGTCGCCATGACCGGCGGGCAGCGCGCCGAGGGCAGGCTCGACGTGCCCGCGCTGACGCACGAGCTGGCCCTCGAGGGCGTGCGGCGCATCGTGGTCACCACGCCGGAGCCCGAGACGTACCGGGGCGTGCGGCTGGCGGGGATCGCGTCGGTGCGGCACCGCGACGACCTGCCCGAGGTGGAGCGGGAGCTGGCCGAGCTCGACGGCGTGACCGTGCTGATCCACGACGACCGCTGCGCGGCCGAGGAGCGGCGGCTGCGCAAGCGCGGCAAGCTGCCCGTGCCCACGCAGAAGGTCGTGATCAACGAGCGGGTCTGCGAGGGCTGCGGCGACTGCGGTGAGGTGTCGACGTGCCTGTCCGTGCAGCCGGTCGAGACCGAGTACGGCCGCAAGACCCGCATCCACCAGGCTTCGTGCAACACCGACCTGAGCTGTCTCAAGGGCGACTGCCCGTCGTTCCTGCTGGTGGAGCCAGGCACCAAGCCGCGGACGGAGACGCCGCCACCCCCCGCGGTGCCCGAGCCCGGGAGCCGGCCGAGCGAGGCTCTCATCAGGATGCCCGGCATCGGCGGCACCGGCGTCGTCACCGTCTCGCAGATCCTGCAGATGGCGGCCCACCTCGACGGGCTCCACGCGGCCGGGCTCGAGCAGACCGGGCTGGCGCAGAAGGGCGGCCCGGTGTTCAGCGACGTGCGGATCTCGGCGCGCCCCGTGGACGGCTCCTTGCGTGCCTCGCCGGGGAGCGCCGACGTGGTCATCGGCTTCGACCTGCTGGGAGCGGCCTCCGAGGCGAACCTGGCCGTCGCCGCGCCCGAACGCACCGTCGCCGTCCTGAACACCGCCGTCGTCCCGACCGCCGCCATGGTGACCGGCCGGGTGGCCGTGCCCGGTCACGCCGACGCGGTCACGCGCGTCGCCTCCGCCGCCAGGCGCGTCGAGTGCCTGGACGCCCAGGGGCTGTCGGAGTCGCTGTTCGGCGACCACATGCCGGCGAACCTGCTGCTCCTCGGCGCCGCCTACCAGCACGGCTGCCTGCCGGTCTCCGCCGCGTCCATCGAGCGGGCCATCACCCTCAACGGGGCTGCCGTCGAGAAGAACCTCGCCGCCTTCCGCTGGGGCCGCGCCGCCGCGGCCGGCCTCTCCGACCCGGTGGCGGAAGAGCCGGTCGTCGCCGAGGGGCTGGACGAGGTGGTGGCCACGCGGGTCGCCGACCTGACCGGCTACCAGAACGCGGCCTACGCCCGTACGTACGAGGAGGACGTGCACCGGGTGGCGGCCGAGGCGGTCGAGCGCGCCGGCGAGGAGGCGGGCACGGCGATCGGGCTCGCGTACGCCCGCGCCCTGCACAGGCTCATGGCCTACAAGGACGAGTACGAGGTCGCCCGCCTGCACCTCGACCCGGCGGAGAAGGAGCGCAGGGAGCGCGAGTTCGGCGCCGACGCGGTCGTGTCGGTGCTGCTGCACCCGCCGCTGCTGCGGGCCATGGGCCTCAAGCGCAAGATCAAGGTACGCCGCTCCGCCGGAATCGTGTTCCGCGGGCTGCGGGCCGCCAAGGTGCTGCGCGGCACGGCGTTCGACGTCTTCGGCCACGCCCACGTGCGGCGCGTCGAGCGCGAGCTGGTCACCGAATACCGCGACCTGATGCGTACCGCGCTGACCCGGCTGACCCCCTCGACCGCCGAGGCCGTCGCGGAGATCGCGGGTCTGCCCGAGCTGATCCGAGGGTACGAGGACATCAAGCTCGCCAGGGTAGCTGAGTTTCGTGAGCGTGCCGGGGCCGCGCTCGCGCGACTCGACGAGCCCGCCCCGCACCCTGTCTGAGGAGTGAACGTGACCGTCCAGCGGCTGCTACCCGACCAGGACGCCAAGGACCTCATCGAGCTGACCCGCGAGATCGCCGACAAGGAGCTCGCGCGCCGGGTCGACGAGCACGAGCGTGCCGAGACCTACCCAGAAGGGCTGTTCGCCACACTGGGCGCGGCGGGGCTGCTCGGGCTGGCGTACCCGGAGGAGTTCGGTGGCGGCGGGCAGCCGTACGAGGTGTACCTGCAGGTGATCGAGGAGCTGGCCATGCGGTGGGCGGCCGTCGCGGTCGCCACCAGCGTGCACACCCTCGCCTGCTTCCCCGTCGCCGCCTACGGCACCCCGTCGCAGCGGGAGCGGTGGCTGCCCGACATGCTGGCCGGACGCCTGATCGGCGGCTACAGCCTGTCGGAGCCGCAGGCCGGGTCCGACGCCGGCGCCCTGACCTGCAAGGCGGAGCGGGTCGAGACCGGCTACCGGATCACCGGCAACAAGGCGTGGATCACCCACGGCGGCATCGCCGACTTCTACGCGCTGTTCGTCCGCACGGGCGAGGGTTCGCGGGGCATCTCCTGCTTCCTCGCGCCGGGGTCGGCCGACGGGCTGACGTTCGGGCGGCCGGAGGAGAAGATGGGGCTGCACGCCGTCCCGACCACCAGCGCGCACTGGGACGGCGCCATCCTGGAGGAGGACCGGCTGATCGGCGAGGAGGGGCAGGGGCTCCAGATCGCCTTCAGCGCCCTCGACTCGGGACGGCTCGGCATCGCCGCCTGCGCCACCGGTCTCGCACAGGCCGCGCTCGACGAGGCGGTGGCGTACGCGAAGGAGCGGCAGACGTTCGGCAAGCGCATCATCGACCACCAGGGGCTCGGGTTCCTGCTGGCGGACATGGCAGCCGGGGTGGCCAGCGCCCGCGCCACATACCTCGACGCGGCCCGCCGCCGGGACGCCGGCCTGCCGTACAGCCAGCAGGCCAGCATCGCGAAGCTGGTCGCGACGGACGTGGCGATGAAGGTCACGACGGACGCGGTGCAGGTGTTCGGCGGGTACGGGTACACGCGCGAGTTCCGGGTCGAGCGTTACATGCGCGAGGCCAAGATCATGCAGATCTTCGAGGGCACCAACCAGATCCAGCGCCTGGTCATCAGCCGCCACTTGGCCAAGTGACCTCCGACATGCGAAAACCCCGCCTGCTGGTCCTCGGAGGCGGGGTTCGCTGTCTTGTGCGTAGGGCTTAAATGATCACTGTTCCGTGAGAGATCTCGCGCGGGCGGAACAGTCGGTCGTCGATCGCCTTCCGACGCCGACGCTTGCGTCGCAGTTTCTTGATCTGTCGGCGTCGATCACAGCGCTGACTCTGTCGTTCGACCAGGTGATGATCTCCTCGGCGGCACCCTATTCACCGTGAAAACCCGAGGGTAACTCGGCGGTCTCGATGTCGATGGTGCGGTCCAGTAGCCCCGAGAGCAGTGCTACCCGCGCCTGACGAAGACGTTCCGCCTCGGCGCGGAGGGCGACGACCTGCGCATCCACCGCCTCGGCCATCGCTGATATGCGCTCCTGATCATCACGAGGGGGCACGGGCATAATGATCTTCTCGAGGTTCACGGTCTCGCTCGTGAACCGACGCTTCCGGTGCTGAAACAGGGGCGAGGCGAAGAAATACGAGACGAACTTCGGATCAAGGTCATGGCGGAAGATGAAGCAATCGTCGTGAACAGCTATCTCATCATCACCCAGCCAAGCAACAGCCTTGCCGACGTCGTCGGCGTTCTCGCTCGTCCCGGCGATGACGACATCACCGGGTTGTGCCAGGCGCATTGAGCCGCGGAAGCTCTCGGGCAGGTGCGTCATCGCGCGCGTAGCCGACGCCCCGTAGTCCGTGTGGATCTGACCGCAGTGGATGCATCCCAGGCCGGACTCCACGTAGTCGCTCTTCACAAACCGGCGGCCGCGGGTGAGCGTTCCGACTTTTGCCAGAGGAGCAGACCGCCATCCCGCACCGCCGCGGGAGAGCAGGTCTCCCAGAGCAGCGTCACGGACTCGAAGGAGGCTATCTGCCTCGACCACGAGCGCGGTGATCTGGCCGTCGACCGCACCTATGACCTCGACGATCCGCTCCTGCAACGGCACCGACGGCACCGCAACACGCATTTCGTATACCCGGCTGCGGGTCAGATCAGGAACTCCGGTCTGGGTGGCAAGCTCCGTCAACTTCGCATTGACGAGTAGGTGGTAGGCGAACTCCATTCCTATCTGGGTGGAGTCCTTGACCAACACGTAGAAGGCGGTGTCGAGGGGGAAAAAGTCGCCCTCGCTGAAGGTGGCGGTCCCCGAAGAACCGGTCCCCTTTCGTCCAACGATGACGCCAGGTCCTTTCACCAGCGCCTGAGAGTGATAACCGACGATGCCGTTGCTCCCGTAAACGGGGAATCCTTGGCCGTCCCGAGCTTTTTCGGGAAGCGGCTTGCCGTATTCAAGGATCAGCAACTCACCGATCGTCGTCTGCCGCCAGTCACTCATCGAAGCCACCGATTCCGGCGGCCGTAAGGACGTCGAACATCCGCATTTCTGTCTTCTGGCGCTCGGCACGGGCGAGGTTGTAAGCATTGATGAGACTGTCCAGATCATCCGGCTCAGCGGCACCCTGCTTGATGTACCGGCCGACGTTGAGGTCGTACCCGGCCTCGACGATCTCCGTGATGGTGACGAACCGTGCGGCCAGCCCGCCATCGCCATCAGGGTCCACCGGGTTGCCGTCTGTGTCGAAGCTCGTGTGGTAGGCGGTCACGACCTTGGCGATGTCCGCGTCGGTGAGGACGTTGCGGTTCCTGGCCTTGGTGAATCGCTCGGAGGCATCGATGAACAGCACGCCGCCCTGTCGCTCTGGGGCCTTGGTGCCGGGAGCGCGGAACACCAGGATCGCCGTGGGAATCGTCGTGTTGTACAAAAGTTTCGCCGGCAGCCCGATGACGGCTTCCAGGAGGTCGTCGTCCAGGACGCGTCGGCGGATGACTGCTTCCTGGCCGCCTCGGAAGAGGGCGCCAGGGGGCAGGACAACGCCGGCGCGCCCCTTCTCCGAGTCCATCGACGCGATCATGTGCTGCACGAACGCCCAGCCAGCCGACAACTGCGGGGCGACACCGCCAATGGCGCGCGGGTCATTGCTCCAGGGCTTCCGCTTCAGGCTGTAGGGCGGGTTGGCGACGATCACATCGAACTGCGCGACGGACCCGTCCGGCTTCTTGAAGCGCGGCTCCTGCAGGGTGTCGCCGATCTCGATCTGAAACTGGGTGAGGTCGTGCATGAAGAGATTCATGCGTGCCACACCCGCAGTGTCCGGTACGGCCTCCTGCCCGTACAACGTGAGTGTGTAGCCATCCTCGCTGCGAGCTTTCAAAAGGTTCGCGGAGGCGATGAGCATGCCGCCCGACCCGCAGGCTGGGTCGTACACCGACTCGAACTCCTTGGGGTCCAGGACCTTGACGATCAGCTCGACGACCTCGCGCGGGGTGAAGAACCGGCCGGCTCGGGTACCGGGCCCGTCGGAGAACCGCTTCAGGAGGTACTCGCACGCCTCACCGGCAACCGTGTTGTATTCGTGCATCTTCGGGATGCGGTCCATGGCCCGCATGACCGCCCCCAGCACCTCCCCCGACAGCACCTCTTCGGAGGTCCAGGTCATGGACCCGAATATGCGGGAGAACTTGTCAGGGTTGGCCGTCTCGATGGCCTGCAGGGAAGCGCGGACGCGCTGGCCGAGGCCGGGCTGGGTGATGGTGGCGAGGATGGACATCCAGGAAGCGCTACGTTGCTGCTCGGTGCCGGGGTAGATATTCGGAATCTCGAACCACTGGTAGTCGCGATACTCGAGCTCGTGGCGTTCCTCGGCGGACAGGCGGAATAGGCCCTCTTCCTCAGTAGCCATGAACTCATCGTGCAGGTCCTCCCAGGTGTCCGACAGGTACTTCCAGAACAGCAGCGGGAAGACGACGGAGGAGTATTGCGCTTTGGGCATCGCCACGCGCAGTTCGTCGGCGGCGTCCCACAACCGATTTTCAATTTCCTGCTGGCTTACTGCCATCACTCGGGGTCCTTGCTCGTCAATGGGGCGGCGGCCCGAAGGCCGTGGCGCGCGGTCGCGCCGGCTGGGGCGGTGTTTGCAGTGCTGGGTGGGCAGGGCGACGAGCACCCCGCAGACGTACGTGTGATCAGCCCAGCCCGCTGAGGACGGCCGCGAACTCGCGCAGGGCGATGTCCTTGGTGACGAGGCCGCGGTGGCTCACGTCGTAGCCGCCATTGCTCAGCAGGATGGTGACCTCGAGATCGCCCGCCCTGACAATGGCTGTGGCGGCGCCGTGAATTTTCCCCCCGCCCTGCTGTAGTCGGTCTCGTGGACGAAGAACCCCTCATCGCCGGCAGGAAAGGCGTAGACCGGGCTGAAGGTCGTCGTCTCGTCCGCCTCTTCCATCATGTCGACGATGCCGGCGAGTTCACGTCGGTAGCTGTCGACGATGTTCGGCGGTTTCCCGACCTGGACGGAGAACGTCCATATTCGGTCGTCGACAGTCCCGTTCCACGAGCACGCGTAGCCCGCGCTTGAAGGTTGCGTCTTCCGCTTGAACACCGCCTTCCAGCGGGAGCGCACGATCTTGTCGATCCGGGGGCACCGGGAATGGTTCAGCGGCCCCGGGTCGATCCTGGCCAGCGTGGGGAAGCCGGCTTTGTACGCGGCGAGCCTGACGTCGGCCGCCTTATCCAGGTAATCCAGGGCGACCAACTGATCCTGCTCGGTCGGCGCGACCGCCGAGTTGTCGCCAAGCACCTTGAGCACGTCCGCGAAAGCCTTCTGCCCGTTCTCCTTCGAGGAGTAGCCGTAGCCGACCTCGAAGCGCATGCCGTCCCGGTGGAAGTAGCCGCTCAGAGCACGGCGTTCACCCTCGACGTGCTCCGCGAGGAAGCCGCCTTCGCCGACGTCCAGTGCCTCGATGGCCTCCCGCGGGCTGCCGAGCATCGCCTCCTCAACGGCCCGCTCTGCCCCATCCTCTTCGGCGTAGACGCTGAGGAGGATGGGAAGTTGGCCGGTGGCGCTCGTCCAGCCGCAGCCGAGACGAACTTCGGAGGAGTCGCCCACCGTGGGCCGCACGCCGCCACGCCACTCGTACCCCAGGCCCTTGACCCGCCGATCCAGGGCCGTGCAGCCGATGCGCGGGTTGGCGCCCTCGGCGAACCCGAGCGTCTTCGGATCGGGACCTGCTGAGCTCTCGAACCTCGCCTCGGGCAGGTCGGGGCCGCTGCTGCAGGCCATCAGGGCGAGCAGCAGAACGACGACCAAGCCCCATTTCGTCATCTCTCGCCCACGGCCTGCACAATCGCGGTGAGGCCGCGGTCCTTCTCGGAATTCGCGATGGACTCCCCCGCCACCCGCTTGTTCGCGGTGATCTCGAATGCCATGAAGACCATGTCCAGCAGGGCGTTCACCTCGGCATGGCCTAAGGTGCCGTTGCAGGGCGTGGTGTCCACGTCAACGGGTGGGCGGCTGACGGGGCTGAGCAGCAGTCTTGACCCGGCTCCCGCCGGCAGCACACCGGCCACCCAGGTCTGATGCATCTTCGCTGACCCCTCTCGCCACATGGGTACGCAGCAGCCAACAACGGGGCAAGTTCCGCAGTCAACACACGAGGCCGCCAGCTCGCCGGGACCATACCAGCGACATACCTCCCTGAGCAGCGCCAGCAGATGCTGAAGACGACCATCGCGAACAAGAACAAGGAACCCGCCCAGATCAGGGAGGACGTCCCCGCCCTGGTCCGGGCCGTCCACCAGCTCACCCTGGAGAACCAGAATTCCCTGCGGGCGCGGCTGGAGTTGCCCGAGCCGAACGTCACTCCGCTGCACCGCCGACGCTGAGCGACACGCTGGCGGCACACGCTCTCCCCGGAGTGCGCCTGGCACACCGCCGATGTCCTGCGCATCCGGCCGAACCGGCCCGACCGGCGGGCCCAGTGATGGGCTTCCTGTCCCCGGCCGCCGCGACGCCGCGAGTGCCATGGGCGAAGCGCGCCAAGAAACCGAGGAAGCGCTCGCTCCGGCAGCGCGGTGGACAGGCAGGACCCGGGCGGCCATCCCAGCGGGGATGGCCAAGCCCTGCTGTTACGACCCGAACGTACGCGCCGCGACCGCGCTGCCGGCTTGCGTCAGGCATATGAACATCAGCCGGACCGCCGACCTGATGGGCGTGCTGCTGGACACGTCGGTCTCGACCGGGTTCACCGGCGGGACCGGAAATGCAAGGGCGGACCTAACGTTCACGCATCACGTGAATACCCAAGCAGTTCCATGGCCGCGACGTTGTCAGGGCGGGACCAGAAGAGCCGGTGCAGTTCCTCTGGCAGCTCGTCCGAGTGTGTGCCCGTGTGTCCTCTCCGGAAGAAGCCGCCATCGATCTGGTGGAGCTCTGCGAAGGTGGGAATGCGGGCATCAGGCAGTGGCCGTAGGGACGGCGCCAGCGTGGCCAGCACCTTCTCGACGGTCCGTCGCGGCTCGCGGATCAGCTCCTCGTAGCGGAGCATCACGCGATGGGAAGCGGGCGGACGTAGCCAGCTCAGTACGTTCTGGCCCCAGCTGCCCGTTCCCACCTCGTCACGACGGTTGATTATCGTGCGGATCTCGGCCTCGATATCAGGCGCACCGATCAGGTAGGCCCATGAGGTTATGGAGTCGCGGCCGTCTCGGACGAGACAGATCGCGCGATCCTCTTCCCCGGCACGCTGCCGGTGCGTCTTGACGAAATGCAGCTTCTCGGAGGCGCGCATCTCCTCGATTGAGGAGGGACGCTCCTCGAAGCCGATCAGGTCAGGGCCAAGCCGCGCGGCCACGCCGTCGACGTCGTAGACCGTGGAGGTGTGCACGCCGTACAGCTGCTTGAGGATGATGCGGAGGAAGGTGTTGCCTGATCGGGGGAACGAGGCGACCCAGATGATCATGACCTTAACGGTAATGTCTTCGTACATCGCGTGCGCATGGATTGTTCTGTTCATGGCCGCAAGGACGGGATGCCAGCGTTAGCGTGCAGGTCAGTCATCAGTGATGGGGTAGCGCTCGCGGACGCCGACATAACCGTGGACGCACGTCGTCTGAGCGCTGCCTTTCCCAAAGCGGTGTTCTTGCTGCCGTGCGGCTTCCGTTCCTCGGGGCTCATGACAGGCTCCGTCTGCGAGCAGGCGCTCACCAAGGATCTGCGCAGGCATGGCCGATATCACCACAGGTGCCTGCATGCTCTGCCCGTGTTCCGTCGCTGTTCCGTGGGAGCACCGGAACCCGTGAGAGGTGATGTGAGACATCCGCAGGCGTAGCCGCTGCTCAGCCGCATGATCGAGCTGTTTTCGCAGGTGATCGCATCATGGGTCGGAGAACATGCAGATCTTCGAGGGCACCAACCAGATCCAGCGCCTGGTCATCAGCCGTCACCTCGCTGGCTGACCTCTGACATGCGAAAACCCCGCCTGCCTGCCCTGGGAGGCGGGGTCGCCTGTCTTATGCACAGGGCTTAAATGATCACTGTTCGGGCCCGCGGCCGGGCAGCCCCGTGGCTGGCCCACTACCTCGTGGGTGAGACGACGGCAGGCGGGCAGGCCGAGGACGGTGCTCGGTAAGATCGCCCCGCTGGGAGCAGGCTGCCCCCAGGCCTACGATGGCTCAGATGATGGGGAATCGGACCTATCGCATCGTCGATGGGGAGCGGATCGATGGAGTCCTCCGGCCGATCTTCATTCGGAACGGCAGCGACTACTACCTGACCGATCTGAAGGTCTTCGCGGACGGTGCGATCTTCTACTGGGAGTGGGGCGACCTCGACGGGCTCCGCGCGAAGCTCGAGGCCGGTTGGGTGGCGACGACTCTCGAGGCGGGTGCCTGGGCGAGCGCGCATGATCTGGCGCGCTGGCGGTTTGGCGAGGTCGTCACCTGGATCACGGCCGAGGAACTGCTCGGGGAAGTTGTCGATGCGATTGACCGCTTGAACGGGCGTCCGGATTCCACGGACCGGTGCATCACGGCGGCGCTGCGCTATGTCGACTCGCGTACGGAGACCGACCGGATCGCGCTGCGCACCGCCTACGAGGCGATCCCGACGCATCACCGGATCTACGCACTCGGCGACATGGATGCCCGCGACATTCCACTGCGCTTGCTCATCTCGGAAGTGGGCGAGACATGGGACGAGTACGTATTTTTCGAGTTTGACGACGGCAGCGAGGGATTGAACGAGGACTGCGTCGTCACTGAGGAAGGCCGGCGAGGGGCATTCCAGTACTTCGCGGACCGGCGGCGACCGCATCCAGCCGCAACCGCGCAGCGGGAAGCCGACGGGCCCGCCGAGGCCCAATCGCCAACCGTGCACCTCAACTACGGCCGTCCCATGTATCCGCGTGCGCACGGGCTGCGGAACGACTTCCCGGCCCCGATCAAGGTTGCCGATGCCCTCTATCCAACGGTCGAACATGCCTACTGGGGCCTGTCCACCAACGACGAATCTCTGCGCGAGCGCATCCGTACAGCACTGAGCTCCGAGGCAGCGCGCGACATCGCGGTCGGAGTCGAGCGGCGGCCACATTGGTCGGACGTACGCCTCACGGTCATGGCTGACCTACTGCGCGCGAAGTTTGGCCAGCATCCGGACCTGGCCGAGGTGCTTCTGGCCACAGGCGACGGGCGGATCCATTACTGCTCCGCCAACTCGCAATTTTGGGACATTCGCGACTCCGCCGGGCGCAACTGGATGGGCCGACTTCTCGAACTGGTTCGTGCCGAGCTCGTGGCCGACCGAATCGGCTTTCGGCTCTGACACCTCCGGAGCTGGTTCCATCTGCAGCAGTCGCCGTGCCATCTACGTGTCGGCTTTACAACTCGTTGCAGAGTTAGGTGACTATGGCCGTGATGAGCAGATTCGCAGCCTATCGCCCAAGTAGCGCGAGGACAGCCAAAACCCGCGCCGCCCTGAGCGGTCGCATAAAGGACAGTAGATATTAGTAATTATGGCACCGCGCTAGATCTTCTGCGGGACCGGATGCCAGCCAATGCGGCCAAAGAGATGGCCGGCGCCAGTTGAAATGGCCAGCTCAGCGATGCCGAGCTGGCCACCTTGGCGGTCCTGTCGGCGCTGGTGGGGCTTCACCCCGAGCGGCGCTGCCTGCGCTACGCGCACGCACAAGTTGGGCCGATTATCCCGGAACGGCGATTGACGTTTTGACTGTTCAGCCGATTTTCCACTTGGTCCAGTTAGCTGATCTTCTGCACCGAGTCAAGATCTTGTTCCCTGGAGTCCCAAATGTGAAGATCTCCGACAGATATTCACATCTGCGACGAAAGGGAAAAGTGTGAACTTTTGGACACGACATATCCGGAGGGCAACCTTAGGAGTGGCACTAGCAGGCGCGTTACTCTGTACCCCGCTCAGCCCCATCGCTTCGGCGCAGACCACCGACGATCCTGGAGCTGCAAAGTCGACAGCCACGACACCGTCTCCCGCCCCGCTAGCAGCTACGCAAGCAGATAAGGACGCTGCCCGAATCCGAGCGGCCAACGCCTCCATTCGCGAGGACACGAGCGCCGGAAGGAAGTCAACCTCACCGCTCAAGGGCACCTCGTCCCGCCCCTGCGACGATGTGAAAAAGCAGCTGAGCAGTCTGCGCGCCAAGGGTGTGGACAAGGTCATGTGCACCCGCCCGCCCAAGCTGAAGGTCGCCGCGGACGATCCTCCGGGCGGCGTGCCCCCAGGCGTGCCCAGCTGGTGCAAGGACGAGACCACTGGTTGGTACGGCCAAACCCGCTTCAACCAGTGTTTCTGGCAGCTCGAAGGTGTTGACTGGGTCCTCACCGACACCGGTGAGATCGTCGGTGGCATGGAGTTCACCCACTACGTCGATGTCGTCACCGTGTGGAACGAGGGCGCGCTCATCTACGGCGAGCACATCTGGATCCACAACGAGTGGGGCGACTGGAACCCCTCGACGCAGATCAGCTTCGGCGGACACTGCTACCCCGACTGTACGCAGGTGTCCGTCAGTGGCCCCAAGCCGCTGCAGCTTCGCACGTGGATGCAGTTCAACGTGACGCTCAAGGTCAACGTTCCCACCGGCACGATGGAGAACATTAGCCTCGACTCGCAGCTCACCTGGGCCACCCCCAACAGCGGCGACTTCGACAAGGCCGTCTACGTCACCGACGGCCCCAACGATCTGCGCTGCGACAACGGCATGCTCAAGGGCTGGACAAACACGGGCTGCGTCTTCTCCGACACCTGGCCTACTCTGACCTATAAGCGCAGTGAGGTCGAGGATATCGTCGGCCACATCAGCCGCGCCCAGGCAAGAGGCAACCCTGGCGCCGTGGGCGACGTTCCCCTCACCCGCATGTACGATGACGCGGACGCGGAGCAGAACCGCGAGGATGCGTGCAGTTTTCTCACCGGTTCGCCCCCGGCCGGGGCGAACTGTGACGAGTATCCGTTCGCGCACACCTATCAGGGCGCATACACCGGCGGCGGCGACTACCCCTCCGATTTCTCCGTCGAATGGGTGAACGCCACCCAGAACTCCCAGGCTGGCGGCCAGTATAGTAACTTCGTCCGGGACCAGCGACTTCTGGATAAGGATGCGTTCTTCGTCTTCCCTGACATGAACTCCTAAACACAGAGGAGTCTTCGCCCCTATGACTGCCGCGCCTCCCTCCTACCAGGCGAGCATCCACCTTTCCTATCACCAGATCCAGCTTCGGGAGCTGGACGAGGCTGGTCCGGAGTTTCCGGAACGGTTCGACAACGGCTTGATCGCTGTAGCCGAGGAGGGGGATGGCGCGACGATCCTTACGGGCATCGCGCTGGGCCAAGTAGACGTTGAGGTGCAACTGGCCGACGAGCCCCCGGTCCTCGACCTCGACAGCTGGGAGGAGATCGTCGAAGTCTCCATCGAGTCCACCACAGGATCACTTATCGTGTGCGGGCTCGATGGGGATCTCCCCAACCTGCCGAATCTCGCCCACCAGGGCGAAGGCTTCTACCGGCTACGGGTGCACGCGCGAGGGCGAGACACCAAGCCGGACGGGGTGGCCAGAACCCCGGTTGAGCACTACCTGATCATCTCGTGGCCGGCAGAACCCCAGCCCGACATGCCCTTCAAATACGCTGACGAGTTCGGCGCGGAAGTACGCCAGCGGTACGAAGGCGCCTAGCTAAGCTAGTCGGCGTAGGCGCGCAGCGCGGCCAGGACGATCTGCGCGGTGCTGGCGTTGCCATCGCGGGCGCGGATACGGCCGAGCAGCGCGTTCACCTCGTCGTGCTTAGCGGCGGTCAACGTGATGAGCAGGCCTGCCGTCAGGCTGGCCTGCGGCCGGGGAGGCGGCGCGTCGTCGTCCGCGCCATCGTTGGACTGGCACCGCCACGTCGCCATGGTGGACGAGCTTGGCAGCTTCTACGAGCGCGTCGTCCAACTCGGGGTCACGCCGTGATCAATGGCCAGATTGGATATCGTCGGACAACTTGACCGCGTAGAAGGCATGACATGCTCATTGGCCCTCGACCTAGCTCGCGGCCTTGATCATGCCAAATACATGCCGAACCAGGGGCTCAACCAGACAGCCTTATGGCCTTGACCTGCAAATACACACTTCGTGCTCGCCTGACTCCTGGTCCGAAAATCAGACATTCGCCAGGCAGGCGGCAGCGAACCTCACGTGTTGATTCAGAGCGGAGTGGTGCGGGCCGCGACGTTCAGGTAGTTAGTTCGAGAGTGACGCGGTAGCCGAGGGCTTCGAGGGC